>NZ_BAAGZI010000034.1:0-29482 GCF_054778695.1 Actinocorallia lasiicapitis | reverse complement strand
CCAACCTGATGGGCGCGGTCGCCGGGCGGCTCCACCTCGAGAGGGCGCCCGCGTCCCGCTGGGCCGACGCCGCCGCGCTGGCTCTTTCGATGCCGCCATGGAACCTCATGCACGGGTTCATGGGCAGCGACGCGCGCATCCTCGGCTCGGCCGTACCCGTGCGCACCGCGCTGGACGCGTGCGACGCGGCCGAGGCGGGGCTGGCGGGCGCCACCGACATCATCGAGCACCGCAAGGGGTTCCTCGCGAAATTCGCGACGGTCCCGCTGCCGGAATCTGTGACAGCCGGGCTCGGCACGCGCTGGCACACCGAGACGCTGTCGTTCAAAGCCCGGCCCTCGGGCCCCGGTACGGACGTGGCCGTCGACTGCGCCGTCGATCTGCACGCCGCGCTCGGGCCGGACGCGCAGATCCGTGAGGTCACCGTCCGGCTTTCGCTGTACACGCTGCTCGTCGAAAGGGAGATCGCCGCGTATCTGGACGGTCCGCGGACCCGGCTCTCCGCCCTCGTCTCATCCACTCCGTACGCCGTCGCGACGGCGCTGCTCACCGGTGGCCTGCGTCCCGACGACTTCGTAGCCCCACTGGTGGACGCACCGGAACGCTGGGATCTGGCCCGGCGGGTCCGGCTGGAGCACGACCCCGAGATGACGTCGGCGCTACTCGCGTCCGACGCACCGTTCGGGGAGGCTCTGCGGCAGGGCGGCGCGTGCGGCGCAGCGTGGCTGAAGGAGTTCGGTGGCGGCGGTACCGACCTGGTCGCCCTGCTCGGCGACCCCGCGCCGCCCGCGCAGGACTTCTCGGCGTCCGCGAAGGCCACCCCGGCGTCTGTCCGGGTGGTCCTCGAGGACGGGACGAGCCATGAGCGGTCCGCGAGGATCCCCGTCGCAGGAGCGGGCTGGCGGACCCGGGCGGAACAGGTGCCCGTCCTGCGTGCCAAGTTCGCCGGCACCGGCGGGGCGCCCGCAGACGCCGCCGCAGTGCTCAGTCTCGACGCTCTCAGCGCCGCGGAGACCGAGCGGCTCATCAGCTCCGCGCTGGCGTGCGCACAGCCTGCGTCTGGGTGACCTTCGCGGCGGTCTCACCCCCGTTCACCACTGTCACCTCGACAGTGATGAACTTCCCGCCGATGTGCAGCGGCCGGGCCACGAAGTCGACCCGGCCGCCCGGCACACCGCGGAAGAAATGCGAAACGAAGCTGACGGTCGCGGTGCCGACCGCGCCAGGCGGCAGGTTCAGGAAGGCGCAGGACGCGCCGATCGAGTCGGCGGCGGCCATGAGGGCGCCGCCGTGCATCAGCCGGCCGGCCGTGCACAGCTCGGGCCGCCAGTCGAGCCGGCCCCTGACCTCAGCGGGCGTCCCGAGAGTGACCTCGAGCCCGAGTTCCTTGGCGAACGGCATCAGCTGGTGGACGAGGCGCGTCGTGTCCTCGTCCACGTCCTCATGAGCGGGTGCGGTCACGGTGTCTCCTCCGGGCTGATCGGGTTCCGCGCCGCCGGGACGGCGGGGGCCCGCTTGGCGGCTTTCGGCAGAAACTGGATGAGCAGGAACAGCGCTAGATGCATCGCCACGAGGAAGTAGGTGCTGGTGCCGAACGCGTCGGCGAAGCTCGGGCCCGACTCCAGCGCGTTGTAGAAGATGACGCCGACGACGGCGACGCCGACGGCGTTGCCGACCTGCTGCATGGTGCTGAGCATCCCGGATGCTTGCCCGGCGTTCGCGGGCGCGACCGCCGCGAGGACGACCGCGACGAGCGGCGCCGTGATCATGCCCATGCCGAGGCCGTCGAGCACGAACGGCAGGAACAACCGTACGGTCTCGCCGTCGGAGCCGATGTCGTCGATGGTGAACGCCGTCCACACCAGGCCACCGCCGAGGAACAGCCCGCCGAGCGCGGGGAGCTGCCGGCCGAGCCGGGCGGTGAGCGGCCGCGCCAGGAACGTGGTGACGAAGAACCCCAGCCCCATCGGAACGACGCAGATGCCCGAGTGCAGCGGGTCGAGCCCGCGGCCCTGTTGCAGGTACAGCGCCAGGACCAGGAAGTACGAGGCGAGGCCTGAGTAGAACAGCAGCACCGACACCACGCCAACGGAGAACGCCCGTTCCTTGAACATGGCGAGGTCGACCAGGGGGGTGCCGCCGCGCTTCCCGAGCCGCCGCTGGTGCACCACGAACGCGACCAGCAGCAGCGCCGACGCGTCCAGGCTGATCCACGTCCACAGCGGCCAGTCCAGCTCGCGGCCTTCGGCGAGCGGCAGGATCAACGTGAGAAGCGCCAGCGTCACTAGGGCGGCGCCGACGAGGTCCAGTTTCTTGGCGTTCGCGGCCCTCGACTCGGGAACGACCCGAGGGGCCAGCAGGCAGGCGACGATCCCGACGGGCACGTTGATGAGGAAGCAGGTACGCCAGCCGAGACCGCCCAGGTCGGCCTGGATGAGCGCGCCGCCCAGCAGCTGACCGCCGACGGCCGAGACACCGAGCGTCATCCCGTAGGCGACGATCGCCTTGGCCCGTCCCGCCTCGTCATAGATCGCGCCGATGATCGCCAGCACCTGCGGGAACAGCAGCGCCGCCGCCACGCCCTGCGCCATCCGTGCGATGACGAGCACGAGGGCCGTCGGGGCGAGCCCGCACAGCAGCGACGCGATCGTGAACAGCGCCATGCCGATCGTGAAGATCAGCCGGCGGCCGTGGATGTCGCCCAAGCGGCTGCCGGTGATGAGCAGCGACGCATAGGTCAGGCCGTACCCGGACACGATCAGCAGGATCGCGCCGCTGTCGGCGTCGAGCGAGGCCTGGGTATCGGGGATGGCGACGTTGACGATGAAGAAGTCGAGGAAGGTCATGAACGTTCCCGCGAGCAGGACGGGAAGGGCGAGCTTGGACTTCGTGGCCAGGGGGGCCGGCGGAGGACGCCGTCCCGCGAGAGTCTCTTCTGCCATGGAGCTTTCCTCAGATCGCCGGTTCGATAGGACCCGGTAATCATCTGGCCGACTGTTTCATGATGTCTATTATCTGACAGGTAGTAGACATTCTAAATGGCCCGAACATACGCTGACGGCACCATGAACGCAACGGATGACGGACTCTGGTTCCAGCCCGTGGGATTGCGCTCCGACGCTCCTCACCGGCTTTTCATTTTCCACCACGGCGGCGGAGCAGCCGCCTCTTATGCCCGATGGGCGGCTTTTCTTCCGGCCGATCTGGAACTGGTGCTCGTCCAGCTTCCGGGACGGCACGACCGTCGCGCCGAGCCCGCGTTCATCGAACTCCCGCCCCTCATGGAGGCGTTGCGAGAGGCGTTCAACGCCGAACTCGACGGGCGCCCCTACGCGTTCTTCGGCCACAGCATGGGCGGGATGCTGGCGTACCTGTTGACGGCCCAGCTCGAACTCGACGGCGAGGAACCACCCGCCCTGCTGGGCGTCTCCTCGTGGGCGCCGCTGCGCAGCCGCGACGGTGCCCTCGAGCTGAGCAGGCTCGATGACACCGCGCTCGTCCAGACCGTTCGCGACCTCGGGATGCTGCCCGAGGTCATCGCGGCGAGCCCGGACATGCTCCAGGTCGTCCTGCCCGCGCTGCGGGCGGACCTCAGCGTGTACGCCGACTACCGCGACCCGCCGCCTGACCAGGCGGTGGTCGCGTGCCCGGTCGCCGCATACGGCGCCCTGTCCGACCCGCTGCTGGTACCGGACGCGATGGCCGCGTGGACGACGCGCAGCCGTCGTTTCCTGGGGGTCAGTGAATACCCGGGCGACCATTTCTATCTGGACGACCATGCCGTTCCGGTGGCCACAGACCTAACCCGTCATCTGCATCGGGAATTCACGGCGCAAGCGAATTCCCGAATCTACTAAGGAGCCGACCATGACAAAGGGAAAATACCGGTTCGACACCGACACCGAGGTGACCGCCACAGGGAACGGCGTCTGGTCCGCGAAGATCGAACCAGGCTGGCGAGCCATCGGCGGACAGCCCAACGGCGGCTACCTCATGGCGCTGGCGCTGAGCGCCGCCGTTGAGGCCGTTCCCGGCACCCAGCCGTACTCGGTGAGTGCCCACTTCCTCCGCCCCGGCGAGCTCGGTCCGGCCGAACTGACCGTCGAGGTCGTCAAGCTCGGGCGCGTCAAGAACACGGTCGAGGTCCGCCTCGACCAGGGCGGCAAGGAGCGGCTGCGGCTGCTCACCACGCTCGGCCGAGCCGGTGGCGGCGATGGCGGCCCGCTCGTCACCGCTTCCGCGCCCGACCTGCCCAAGCCGGACGACTGCGTCGAGGCGCCCCTCGGCGTCGCCGGTCCCGACGCCGACATCGCTGAGCGGTTCGACTACCGTGTCACCCCGGCGAGCCGCTGGATCTCGGGGAAGACCTCCGACCGCGCGGTCATCGAAGGCTGGATCCGCTTCTCCGACGGCCGCGAACCCGACCTGGCGTCGCTGCCGCTGTTCGCCGACGCGTTCCCACCGGCCGCTTACGAGGTCGTCGAGGCCGCGCTCGTCCCGACGATCGAGATGGGTGTCCACCTGAGGGCCGAACCCGCGCCCGGCTGGCTTCAAGTCCGCTTCCAGACCCGCCTTATCGCCGGCGAAATCCTCGAAGAGGACGGTGAGATCTGGGACTCCGAAGGCCGCCTCGTCGCCATGTCCCGCCAACTCGCACTGCTACTGCCCATGGGCTAACCTCGATCGTTCGTGATGTTGTTCGGATCGCGTAGTGATCCGAACAACACTGACCCTTTTTCATCCGCCTGAGCACGCTGATGATCACGAGCTGATCGCGGTTCGGGTGTTCGACTTATGGCAAGAAGAAACCCCTGGTAGACGGGTTGATCGCCACAATCCTCACATCCAGACCAGGGGTCCTGCGTGTTGTTCTATCGTGCTGCCGTCGATTTGTCGCGTTCAACGCTGAACTACGTTGCCGGACTGATCCGGCGGCGCCGCAAGGCGATCGGGCCCACATGGCGCCTGCTCAACCCCGGGAGGCAGGCGATGCTGGTCCTGGTCCATCTGCGCAAGGCCGAGACGTTCGCCGAGCTCGGGGCGGGGTACGAGGTGTCCGCCGCGACCGCGTGGCGGTACGTCGAGGAGACGGTGGCGCTGCTGTCCGCCCGGTCACCGAAGCTGACGGCGGCGTTGAAGAAGGCGAAGAAGGACGGGCTGACGCACCTGATCCTGGACGGCACCCTCATCCACACCGACCGCTCCTATTTTCTCCGGCAAGCACCGCGTCCACGGGCTGAACATCCAGGTCATCGCCGGTCCCGATGGGACGATCCTGTGGACGTCCGGGGCCCTGCCCGGCAAGACCCACGACCTGACCGCCGCCCGCATCTGGGCACCCTGCGCAAGTTGGAGAAGGCCGGGATCCTCACCCCCGCCAACAACGGCTACCAAGGAGCCGGAACGTCAGTCGTGATCACCCCGTACAAGGGCCGGAAGAAGCCGGACTCCCAGAAGCAGGCCAGTGAGACTTGGGGACAGCGGGGTCTCTTGTGCAGGAGGGTCCGCTGCATCTGAGCGCGCCCGTTAGAGGCTGACCGAATGCAGGCCAGACCCTCGACCCTCGAGGTGTCCTTCAGTTGATCTGGTGGCGCGGGTGGGCCGGTCAGGGTCGGCTTTGCCAGTCGTAGCGCGGGTCAGACCACCGCCCGGGGCGACACCCCCACATCCTCACAGTCGTAGCGGGAGAGCGCGGATTTGACCTTGCGGGTACTGACGCGCAGGCGTCGGGGTGGGGCGAGGTCGGTCAGGACGGCTCGGCCGATGGGGTCGAGGTCGTCGTGGATGTTCTCGGCTTTGATCAGGAGGTCCTGGGCGGTGGTGAGAGCGATGGTGAAGCCAGCGCGGTCGAGGTTGGCGTTTGGGGTCTGTTCGATGGCGATCGCGATGCGCAGGAGCTGGTAGGTGGTCAGGAGCGCCCAGAGTTCTTGTTCGAGGCCGACCGAGTCGCCTGAGCGCAAGACGCGTCCGTGCAGGAGGGTGTGGCGGAGAGCGTTCGTGGTAGAGCCGGATTAACACGTTCGCGGGGTGGCGGCGGGGTCGGTGAGGGTGGTGGCCCACCGGTAGCGGCCGGTCCAGGAGGCGCCGTCGCTGCAGGTCCCGGTCTCGACCAAAGTCATCAGCTGCACCATCGGATATCCGGTGACACCGCGTTTGCCTTGGACTTCCGTAGCCAGGCCACGTTCCGGGACATGTCCGGTGCTTTGATCGAGGTGTAGTCGGCGAACGACACCGTCCGCAGACGGCCGAACCGGGCACCGGGCGTGCCCGGCTGGGCCAGCGGCCCAGCCACCACGCCGAACAGCTCTCTGACCGACGCAACCGAGACCCGTCGCAGCAGGTCACGCAACGCTTTGGCCGACGGAGCGGTCCCCGCTCCAGCCAGCCACGAGCATGTCCCATACCCGCAGATAACCCAGATCGGGGAACAACCCCAGCGCCAGCACGAAGTAGACCCCGACCCGGGACGGCAATTTCCGCAGCCGATGCTCGACCATCCCCGTCTCGGCCAGCACCGCATCGACCAACTCGAACGGCAGAAACCGGGTCAGCTCACCCAGATGGCCAGGCGCGAACACTCCACTGGCCACGGCCATATGCCGGGTCATCACACAGATAGCGGACGCCAGGGCAGACCTGGCAGACTGAGCGCCCAACGGAGATCCAGTTGCGAACACAGTGGTGGTAGAAGATCACCCGTTCTACTGGATCTCCGCTCTCATGTCCGGCGAACGCCACAAACCCTTGACATCCCCCAGGACCCTTAACTACCCGGCATTGGGGTTAATTCCGCTCTGGCCGAGGGCTTTGCTGAACGGACTGTAGCCGGCGCTGCCGGTTAGGTTATTGCCGTCTTGATCGAACGTGGCGACGAGATCGCCGTGCTGGTGGTGCGGTGGTTCTGGCCGTTGACACGGGCAGCCGATACGGCCTCGCGGCAGGCCAGAGTGCATGAATCAACTTCACCTTCTGCCACACATGACATTTGTCATGCGCTCACGATGAGGTGTCATAATGATCTAGTGACACGTGAGTCTGTCGGTCTGGAGTTTGCGCCGGCAGACTCACAGTCATGAACTCTCCTGAGAGCGGCGGAATATTCGCCGTCGAAGCAATTGATGTGCGACGGCGGTACACGTCCGGTGGCGGGCCGGACTATGAGGCGGTTCGTGGTGTCAGCCTGCAGGTACGGCAGGGAGAGATGTTCGCACTACTCGGTACGAATGGAGCGGGCAAAACCTCACTGATGGAGCTCCTCGAGGGCATGGCTCCTGCACTTGAAGGCACCGTCAGGATCCTGGGACTCGATCCGTTCACGGAACGTGCGGCCGTGCGTCCTCGTATCGGCATCCTGCTGCAGGCCGGCGGGTTTCCTGGAGAGCTCACTGTCGCTGAGACCGTTCGAATGTGGGCTGCCTGCACCACTGCTGCAAGACCTCCTGCGGAAGTCCTTGAACTCGTCGGTTTGACAGGTCGAGCGGACGTCAAGGTGAAGCAATTGTCGGGAGGGGAGACACGCCGCCTAGACCTGGCCGTTGCGGTACTCGGCCGACCAGAGGTGCTGTTCCTCGACGAGCCAACGACCGGGATGGATCCCGAAGGCCGGCGCGACACTTGGAGGCTGGTCCGGGAACTACAAGAGGACGGAACCACCGTCCTGCTGACCACACACTATCTGGCTGAAGCCGAGGAGCTGGCCGACCGGCTGGCGATCGTCCATGAGGGGCTCATCGGCACTGTCGGCACGCCCGCCGAGGTGATTGCCGACCACCCTTCCCGAATCACTTTTCTCCTGCCTGAAGGCGCTAGCCCCGAGTCCCTCCCCAGCCTCGGACAGGACCAGACCACCGAGCGCTCCGGACGACGAATCACGATCCGCACCCAACAGCTACAGGAGACGCTGTTCCAGCTGCTGGCCTGGGCGGGCGACCGCTCTCTGAACTTGGAGGGACTGGATGCAAGGGCCGCATCGCTGGAAGAGGTCTTCCTCGGAATGGCCGCCAGCCCCTCACCTTCTATCACCCAGGGCACATCATGAGTAAAATTTCTGTACTCGACACCCGACGCCTCCTCGCCTTGGGCCGCACCGAAATGCTGTTGCTGTTCCGAAACAGGTCCGCGCTCGGCACTGCACTGATCCTGCCCGCCGCTTCGATGGCCTTCCTTAACTCCATCGAACCGGAACCGGTCGAAGGAACAGAAGGCCTGCCCGGCGCTATAGCGGCCCAAGTCCTGACTGGAACCTTGGGCATCATCCTGCTAGTGGTTATCTACTCGACGTTGGTCGGCGCTTACGTTGCACGCCGGGAGGGGATGATCCTCAAGCGATTGCGCTCGGGAGAGCTCCGGGATGGAGAGATCCTTATAGGCACCGCACTCCCCGCACTAGCTGTGGCGGCCTTTCAATGCCTAGTCCTATCGGTCGTTGGCATCTCGGTGCTAAACGTTCCGCCACCCGACAACCCCTTTATTATCGCAGCCGCTCTCATCTTCGGCATGTTCATCGTTTCGGCACTTGCTGCCTGCTCGTCAGCACTGACTTCAACTGTGGAAATGGCACAACTGACCGTTCTTCCACTCATCTTGTTGTCACTCGGCGGCGCCGGACTCGTCGTTCCGCTGAGCACCATGCCTGAGAGCCTCGCCGAGATCTGCCACTTTCTCCCATTGACACCCGTGATCGAAACTGTTCGTATCGGATGGATTGACACGGAAGATGTAGGATCCGCTAATATTTACCAGCAGCTCGCGATGGCTGCGCTCTGGGTGATCGTCAGCGCTTGGGGAGCAACTCGCTGGTTCCGTTGGGAGCCGCGAAATTAGCACTCAATCTCCTCATGGGAGGGGAAGGCAACTATGTTCGGCCGAGCGCCAGGTAAACAACTTCTTAGCAAACCTGATCGCTTCATCCTTCATACACGCCAGACCCTCTATGCAACTTCATTGCTCGAGCCGGTCATGCTGGGAATCTGGCTTCTGTCAGGCAAAAGCGAACAGAATTCATATCGGCTAGTTGCCGCAATCTTCTGTATCGGATCGCTCCATGCCATCGTATGTATCGACCTTCTCCGCAGGGGATTCCGATCGATACGCCAGCGCGAGCCCCTAGCACTGAAATATGCCGTCACCGCCACCCTGCTCACCTGGGCCGTGGCTGTAGTCCCCTTGGCTCTACGCGCGAAGGGGTTTCTGACCCCCGAAACAGCAGAAATCCTTACGGCAGGAGCTCAAATCTTCCTGACAGGACCGCTCGCCGTGGCCTGGTCCGGAAGATTTGTAATCAGCATCAGTTCACTAGGAAACGCCTCTATGGCCCTCTTCGGAGCGCTGCTGGGAACAGCACCTTCGAATGTGCTGAGCATGATGCTCGTAGTGGCTACGGGCGGGGTCGTTTTCGGCTTCACATACTCGTTCTCCAATTGGGCCATAGCAGTCGTGCGCGAACTAGACCATGGCCGTGAAGCGGAGGCGGAGCTGGCTGTAGCCCGTGAGCGGCTGCGCTTCTCCAGGGATCTGCACGACGTTGTGGTACGCAACCTCTCGGTCATCTCGCTAAAAAGCGAGCTGGCCATCGAGCTAGCCCAGCGGCGCCAGGAGGAGGCCATCACGCAGATGGTGGAGGTCCAGCGCATTGCAAGGGAATCCCAGGACGAGGTTCGTGCGGTGGTTCGTGGCTATCGTACGGCCGATCTCCGTACGGAATTGGTTGGAGCGAGCTCGGTGCTACGTTCGGCCGGCGTCGACTGCCGAGTGACTGGCGACATCCCATTGAGCGGAGAACAGCAAGCTTGTTTCGCGTGGTCCGTACGCGAGGGGACCACTAACGTCATCCGGCACAGCGAAGCCCTCATCTGCGAGATCAACCTGTACTCCTCGTCAGGAAAGGCGTGGCTGACGATGGAGAACGACGGAGCTCATCCCCAGAATCCCGATGACACACTGGGCAGCGGACTGGCCGGCATCCGGGATCGCCTGGCGGCAATCGGCGGCGAGATGGATGTTCGCTTCATCCCCGGAGGCCGCTTCAGATTGTCTGTCTGCGTGCCAGCCGACTAGCGATGAGATACAGGAGACGAGATGGCCAACGTAGCAGAAACGATCCGCGTGCTCCTCGCAGATGATGAGCACCTTATCCGCGGCGCACTCGCTGCTCTCCTCGCGCTAGAAGACGATCTACTAGTAGTGGCGGAGGCGGCCACGGGAACGGAAGCGCTGGCCATGGCCCGCGCGCATCGCCCTGACGTCGCGGTCCTCGATTTTCAGATGCCCGGCATGGATGGTATCTCGGTCGCTGATCTGCTCCATCGAGAGCAGCCCTCATGTCGCATCATGATCCTCACTGGCCACGGGCGACCTGGACACCTAAAACGCGCCCTCAGTTCAGGCGTCCGGGGTTTTGTCCCCAAAACAGTTTCCGCCCGGAACCTCGCCGAGATCATCCGGGTACTCCACGCGGGTAAACGCTACATCGCTTCCGATCTCGCCGCGGACGCCATCAGTATCGGCGAGAGCCCGCTGTCCCCGCGGGAGGCCGACGTACTGGAACTGGCGGCGGATGGTACCAGCATTGCTGAAATCGCCGAGCGGGCAGGTCTGTCCTCCGGGACCGTACGCAACTACCTGTCATCGGCCGTGACCAAACTCGAAGTCGAGAATAGACACGCCGCCGTACGGCTCGCCCGCGAGTGCGGGTGGATCTGACCAACCCACGATGACGAGACCGAAGGAGTACACGGTGGGGAGACCGGAAACCAGACTCAGCCCTTCGACGGAACCACTGCAATATTTCGCGCAAGAGTTGCGATCCCTTCGAATTAATGCTGGTAAGCCTTCTTACCGCAAGCTGGCTGGCCAGGCGAATTACTCAAGCACTTCATTGTCGGAAGCGGCTCGCGGCCTGTCACTTCCCTCCCTTGACGTTACGCTCGCTTTCGTCACCGCTTGCGGCGGAGATACCGCCCATTGGGAAGGCTTTTGGAAGAGCACCAAAAAGAAGATCGATGCCACACCAGAAAGTGTGGACTACGTGACTAGCCAGGCACATTCAGAAACAAAGAATAGCTATTCCGAGCACGGATACGCCGTAGTCCCAGGTATTCCTCCGGAACAGCAGTCACTCGCAAGCATGCTCGCCGTGGCCATGCTCGGTGTCCTGTTTGGTTTCGGGATCGGGAAGCGCAGGCGCACCGGATGAACATCGCTCACCCAGCAGACCGCCGAACTTCCGTGGCTTGGATCACTGACATGCTCACCGATCTGTATGCCTGGGCGCGGCGCCGACCCCTCGACAACTCGCCAGGGCATTCGCCTCTCATCCATTCCTCCGATATCAAGACAAACATATGGTTGATCACCGGATCGGATCTGATCTCAGCTCTGGTCATAGATTTGATGATTCCTCCGCCGCTTAGGCCGATACATCTGGGCATCGAGGTCATCCTGCTGGTCGTCTCACTTGGCGTTGCCGCCATGATCGCCAGATCTCCGCACCTCATCGATGGCGGGACCCTGTACCTGAGGACCGGTCCTCTCGGACAGATCCAGATCCCACTCGACTCCATCCGCACGGTCAGTACGGCACCCGCGGTGACCCCCGGCTGTGGTGTGCGGCGCGTGCCCGGAGCAGAAGGAACCATCGCCTGTTCCGTCGCAGGAACCACCGCGCTGGTCCTTGATCTCGACACCCCGGTCGTCGTCCGGCTCCGGAAGGGACCTCCTGTATCGGCTACCCAGATCCGTTTCACCGCTGACAGCACCTCCACAGCCGTCAGGACAATCCGTGCCGCCATCGACGAAGCGAAAGGGTGACATGCCGCAGCACACGGGACTCCCAGAGGATTTCCCCGCGGTCGGCCCGCTTCTCACCCGCCTACATCTCGGATCGCTGTCTGACCCAGAGGCAGTTAGCCCGATTCCTGGGCGCAACAGGAACTGGCGCGCAGTCACCGATGCCGGACATCAGGTGTTCATCAAGCAGCTCGACGGGCCGGACGACCAATCTGCGGTTCGGATGAGACAGTGCCTCGCGTTCGACCGACTCATTACTGCTCAAGCTGGGGTCATCGCCACGCCGCGCTATCTCGGTTCTGACCTGGACGCTCATGTACTGGTCTATGAGTTTATCGACGGCGCATGTTCACTCGCGGACCTAGCACGTGATCAGACAATCACAACGCGCCACGCGCATTCCGTCGGCGAAATCATCGGCTCGTTGCATACTCTACCGGTCGAGGGCACCGACAAGCCACACGAACGTACGCGACTACTCCCCTCAGCGGAGCTTCTCGAGGCAATTCCAATCAGCCTATTCGAGAACTCTTCGGCCGCAGAGTTGCAGGCATGGGGCTTGATGCAACGCGACGGCGAACTGGTCGCGGCCATCAAGCGACTCCTAGAATCCGAGCACCGTGCCTCCTCGGTGACCGCGCACTGCGACCTGAGGTTGGACCAGCTTCTTGTCGCTAATGGTGAGCTTTACCTCACCGACCTGGAGGACTTCCAACCAGCCGATCCTGCACGCGACACTGGGGGCATCGTGGGTGACCTGCTACATCGCGCGATCCTCGCCGCTGCCAGCAGCGGCGATACGCCGGCACCGGACCGCGCTCTGACGATCGAGAGAATCGCCGCAGGGATCGAAGGCGTTCGTCCATACGTTGGGGCATTCTGGAATGGGTACCACGCAGCCAGACCTAAGCCCGACGTCGGCCTCGCGGAACGAACGGTGGCCTTCGCCGGCTGGCATCTCCTAGACCGGCTTCTCGCGGGAGCCCGACAAGCACCCAGGCTTGGGGCTCTAGCCCGAGCCGCTGCGGGCATCGGACGTACCGCGCTACTCACCCCTGCGCCATGCATCGAGACCATCGGGTTGGTGAGGACGTGACTCTGATCGAACATGAGGTGTTGGCACCGAGGATCAGCGAGATCCTGCCCCGCATCGATGTAGATGGTGAAGGGCTGAGTGCCTCGCTCGACGGCGTCATCGTCACTGGAGATTCTGTCAAGACGCTGACTGCCCGATTGGCGTCGATGCTCTACAGGGTCGTTCATGCAGGCCAGCCTCACGAAATCTCAAGCACGGCGAACCATCCGCAGCGCTACGCGGGGCGCCTCGCCGAGAGCGTGCCGCATCAGTGGACCCGACGGAACGCGCAGATACTCGAAGCCAACGATGGCGCGGCCGTGGTCGAGCTGGACGGAGTCCGAGTCCGAGTCATGAAAGACCGACTCTGCCCGCCACACCAGGTACTGATCTCCGCGGCCAGACCTGCTCTATCTCCAGGCTTCTTTCTCGTCGACGGCTCCACGATGCTTCCGTCGGAAGGCGCTGTCGTTAGGATCTATGTCCACGCAGGAGCGACCGCCGCAATCGAGGCATGGTTGCACGCCCTCCGATACCTGGAACACCACGAGATTCCCTATCGGGCAAAAGTCATCTCTGACCCCGCGTCCCTTCCCCGTCGGGACTCCTTGGTGATCTACCTCTCCAGCCTATCGATGGAGTGGGTTCCCGGACTAGTCGCCACACTCGCTCGCATACCCGACTTCCTTCCGGATGTCTCGCCTTTCACCCGCGAGGTTACAACCGGTGTCGCACTCGCTTGGGAACCCATGGATCCGAGAAGTAGCAACGTCAGCCTCGGCGAACACAGGTCTCAAGCGCTTGCCACTGGCCTGGTCAGGCACGCGGTATCCATCGGAGGAGGCGACAGAACAATGGCAGTCAGGAGGGCTTTCATCGAATCGATGATCGACCCCCTCGACCCCGCACGTAACCTGGATTCTCCGTCCTGGTAGTGGCAATGCTGCGAGAAACGGGGGCGCCAGGTTCCGTACTTGCAGGCCATCCCGCAAGCCCGATGAAAAGTTGACAGGTTGTCAACTTTTCATCGGTCGAGATATTGAGGATGTCTACTTTCTCCCATAAGTTTCTGTCTGTCGCCACAAGATCCCGATCTTGTAGCGACAGTCCGGTTCACTAGAGTCAGGAGAAAGACATGCGCATGCAGGCCAGTGACCTCGCGGCTGGGTTCGACTCGTACACGACCGCGAACGAGCTTCCGAACGACGTGGCGACCGACGAGATCCCCTCGGCCCAGACGGTCATCTCGCTGAGCATCATCGCCAGCATCAAGTGGGGCTGCTAGTCACTCAAATTCGGTGCGGCCGGCCTTGGGCCGGCCGCACCGATCCGTTTATTAACATAAGGAAAAGGCGTGCGACTTTCCATCCTAATACCATTCATGCCAGCATCCGGCGATCAGCTGATGCCTTTCATTGAATTGGCGGAAAATAAGTCGGCCACACGCCTGTGGTCAGGCCAGTCGATGCTGCTGGAATCTCATGCAATGTTCGCCTATGCGGCTGGCCGTGGCCTACAGACACCTATAGGAACCAGCGTGGCCCTCATGGCGCTTCGCCACCCCTTCCAGGCAGCCCTGGAGGCCCGCACCCTGGCGCGCCTCACCGGTCAGAGTGTCGTCGCCGGATTCGGCCCAGGACCTGACCCGTTCGTAGAGTCCCTTCAAGGCCGCCGATATGCGAAACCGCGCCAAGCTGTCCACGAATACGCCAAGATCGTCCGGGGTCTCCTCGACGGTGCCGTCGTCGAGGTCGAAGGCGAATACTTCTCCATGGGCGGCGCGCTGCCCGCTCTTGCGACGCCGCCTGTAGAGGTCGGTCTTGGCGTGCTGCGTCCGAGGATGGCCGAACTGGCCGGCGAGGTCGCCGACGTCGCGATCACCTGGCTGGCGACTCCTCGCTATCTCACAGAGGTCATCGCTCCTGCGATCGCCAAGGGTGCCGACCGTGCGGGTAGACCAGCTCCGCGTTCGGTCAGCATTCTCCAGGTCTCGCTGGGAGGGCCCGAGGTTGACCACATTCAGGTCATCCTGGCGGCCTGCGCCGCCCACCTTCAGGCTCCCCATTACCAGGACATGCTACGTCGCGCGGGCATAGTAGTGGGGGAGGGATCCGAACGTCGGGTAGTCGAACAGCTCATTCTCAACCAAGCCGCAGCAGTCGGAGATCCCGAAGACATCCTCCGTGTGGTCGATACCCATCGACGCGCAGGAGCCGATGAGGTAGTGATCAGTACGATTGGGATGTATGCGGTCGGCGGCCCGGCGGCTGCCCTCTCTGCGCTTCAGGAGATTCTCGACGCGAACCGAACGCGCCAGACGGAGCGAGTATGACTGGGAAAATCGAGTTCGGGTTCCGCAGACTATTGGTGATAGGTACTGGAGCCATCGGGGTCTGTTCTCTTCCCGGCTGGGTGGGTTGGCTTCGGGAAAGTCATCCGGATCTGGATTTTAAGGTCGTCCTCACCCGCCAAGCCACCTCCTTCGTGACCCCTACAGCCGTCATGGCAATCGGCGGGCGTCCCGTACTCACGGACGTCTGGCCCACCGAACCTCAGGTACATGCACCTCACGTCGAACTCATTCAGTGGGCCGACGCGGTGGCAGTCTACCCCGCCACCTTTCACTTCGTGAGCAGGTTTGCGACAGGAATGGCTGATACACCAAGCATGCTGGCCCTGCAGTGCATGACCGCGCCCATTGGTATCGCGCCATCTCTCCCTCCGGGTGGTCTACAAAGCCATGGTTTCCAAAAGCACCTAGCCGAACTCCGACAGCGGCCAAATGTCGTGGTGGCGGCATCAGAGGAGGGGCGAAGCGTGACGACTGGCAAGGTAGAGGCCGCCACGTCTGTCCCACTGCCCACTCTGCTTAACCTCCTGGAGCGTCAGCGCCGTAAGATCCACGGTGAAGATCAATGATGGGCGCGTGCACCCATCTCGCACGAGCACGCGTCCTCGAGGAATACGGCAGCAGTCTCGTCCGAACCATAATCTCACTGTCAGATGAAGGCGAATACGTCTGGACTCGCACGACAAGCACCACAAACCCGGCCGAACAGAGCTTTCCCGACCCGGGAATTTTGTCTACGAGGAATCCAACGGTGCGGGCGGTCTCCCCCGAAAGATGTGGCAATCGGCTGCACTACCGGGCTGCTGGACCACGATCCCTCGCTGACCTCATTACGTCCCCCGATGGCTTGGAATCGGGTAAGGCTATATCCCTACTCGGTGGGCTCGGGGACTTCCTGCGATCCCTCCATGGGCTTACTGCCACGGATGACGTCAATATGCCATCCAGCCCGAAGCCACTCGTCCGCTTGTCCGACTGGATTAACGGACCCTGTTCGGAACCGCGAGAGCGCTTGCTAGGAGTAGTCGCCACGTCCCTCGGCGTAGAGCGCTGGACCGATGTCCTAACGTGGATCGGAGAGCTCTCGCATCCAGTGTCCGCCGTCCCGATCCACGGCGCGCCTAGCCTTGGGCTGCTCATCCCCTCCCACATCGATATTGGCTCCAGCAGCTTGCTCATGAGCGATGACTGGGCGCTTGGAGCCTGGCAGTTCGATGTCGGATGGGTCATCGCGGAGCTCCGAGAGCTCCACACTCTGAGCCCGAAGCTCATAGATTCGAAGCTGTTCACGGCCCTGGTCTCCTCCTTTCTGGAGGGATACAGCATCGTCAATAACGATCACATCGATCAAGCCGCGATAATCCGCATGTTGATCCACCTTCACGATTATTCGATCTTCGTGCGCTTCGACGAAGCGACCATCAGGCGCTACACCTCACTGCTGCGGGCAATTATCGACCAGAGAACGACGAAGGCGTGGTGATCTTGATGCCTAGTGATGTGAGCAAATATCCTACAGCCCGCCGTGAGACTCGTTCCGAGATCATTCACGGACGCGCAATACGCGATCCCTACCGCTGGCTCGAGGACCCCCTCAGCGAGGAGACGCAAGAGTGGTGCAGTCGCCAGGATGAGATCACCCGAAGGCACCTCGATGCCCTCCCAGACCGAGCACACTGGAAGTCAATGATCGAGAACCTTGTCGCCATCGGCGTAACCGGACCACCCGTCTGGTGCGGCGACCGGTACTTCTTCATGCGAAGATGCGCCGGCGACGAACATCCTGTTCTGTATGTGAAGGAGCCGGACGGATCGGAGCGAAAGATCCTTGATCCCATGGAATTGGACCCTACCGGCCGGACCACACTTGATTCCTGGTATCCCGATCCGACCGGACGAAGGCTGGCCTTCCGTTGTTCCGAAGCGAACGGCCGCAGGAACGTCCTCTACGTGATCGATCTCGAGTCAGGCAAAGTGCTGGATGGTCCCACTCACCGGTGCAACGGATCCGCGGTGGCATGGCTACCCAATGGAGACGCCTTTTACCATGTCCGGGGTGCACCTCTTGGAGACTCCTCAAGTGGTGATCGCCAGCTTCACCAGCGCGTGTTCCTTCATCGCATCGGCACAGACTATGACCGTGAAGACATTGTCGTATTCAGCGGATCTAGTGATATTGGCGACGACGCACGATACACCGCAGATTTGAGCGGAAACATGCTCACGGTCACTGCGGTCTATGGGCAGGGACGCTGGAACGACCTCTGGGCCGCGGATCTTGGCCAGAGCGACCCAGAGAATCCCCGGTTCCTCGCTGTTCAGCAGGGGCGGGAAGGTAAGACCCAAGTGATTCCCAACCACTCGGGAAAGCTGTACCTACTCACCGACGCCGGGGCACCTCGTCGACGGCTGTTGTTCGCCGACGCTCTCGAGGCTGCTAGCTGGTCGGAGTTGATTCCTGAAGATACGGAGGCGACCCTGGATCACATCGCAGTCGTTGACGCATCTGCAACGGATCTCCCAGTCATCATCGCAGGATGGTCTCGTGGTGGCATCAGTGAAATTAGCATTCATGATCTCAGTACTGGCGAAGAGATCGGGACCATCCCGACTCCAAGCAGAGGGACCGTGGGAGAGATCCGATCCGCCGGACAATCAGTCTGGTTCACCTATACCGACTTCGTCACACCCGTCACGGTGTACCGCTGGGATGTCACAACCGGCAGAACCACGTTGTGGGCGGCACCGCCGGGCACCACACCGAGCTACGCCGCTCAGCGCATCGCTGTCCATCCGCTCTCCTCGACCTCGCGGGACGGCACCACGGTAGAGGTGACGCTCGTGGCCCCTTCCGGGCCCGTGATTCCCCGAGCACTGCTCTTGAACTGTTATGGGGGATTCGGACTCTCGTCCGTCCCCCTCTATTCACCGGAAATCATCGCTTGGGTCGAAGCTGGCGGTGCATTTGCGATCGCGCACGTGAGAGGCGGTGGAGAAAAGGGTGCCAAATGGCACCAAGATGGAATCCGCTCAGCCAAGCAAAAGTCGATCGAAGACCTGCACTCTGTTGCCGAAACACTCATTGCTGATGGTTGGACGACGGCCGAAAGATTGGTCGTCGACGGAGAATCTAACGGAGGTATGCTAGTCAGCGCGGCCGTGGTACAACGTCCAGAACTGTTTCGAGCGGCGATCTGTTCCAATCCATTGACAGACATGATTCGCTATGAACAGTTCGGACTCGGATCCCTTTGGACCAGGGAGTACGGGTCAGCCTCACTGAAGGAGGAACTAGAGTGGCTTATTGGATATTCTCCTTATCATAACGTTACCGAGAACGTCAAGTACCCGGCAGTCCTTTTTACCGCCTCGGAGGCTGACTCTGTCGTGGACCCCATGCACTCCCGCAAGATGTGTGCAATCCTCCAGCATGCCACCCAGAATTCCGGCCGCGGACGGCAGCGACCAGTGTACTTGCGCCGTGACGCGGGCACTGGACACGGTTCACGCTCCATGAGCAAAGTTACCAACTTGTTGGCAGACCAGCTGTCCTTCGCAGCGTTTCACGCCGGGCTAACCAATTAGAGGTTAGATCACTCAATTAGTGCGTACAAACCTTGCAGCGGCGACGGGAGCGGCGCGCCTAGGAACTACAAATGGTGGCAGCGCACATCTATCCACCACGGGTATCCGCAGTTTTTTCAACGCGGCCTCGGCCCTTGCCACATTGCGCCGATCTTCGTCATGCAGCCGAGTGGAGCCAATTTCGTTCGGGATCCGAAACCGTGTACGGATTCTTGCGGCTGGCAAGGTTTGATGACTAGCCGATGGCCATTCGGTAGATCAGGGGCTGGCAGATCGAGCGGCCATGTGCTGGCAGTGGCCGTTACCCCTTCGTAGTACATGCCCATGCCTCACAGGATCCCCAGGTGTTCGCGGGTAGTGCAGCGAACTCGGCTGCCTTTGGTTACCTACTACCCGCCCGAGCGAGAGAGCAGCTCCGCCAACGCCGATTGGCGTTCAGATGTCCTTGATTCACTCGGTGGCGTAGGAGGGTGATCGCTTCGTCTATGCGGCCTTCCCTAGCCAGCAACTCCACCAGCTGTTGGGTGGCGGCCGGGTCGCCTCGATCAGCCTGGGCACGCAGGTGGTGAGGGTAGGCGCTATCGGCGAGGTGGTGTTGGAGGATGAGGTGGCGTATCTCCCAGGTACTTCTCCGTTTGGCGGAGAGCCTCGCCCGTGCTGATCTTCCAAGAAGGCGGTAAGGCGAGTGGGTAGATGGCGTCGGCGGGCGAGGTCGAGGTGAATGGCACGGTAGCGCAGCCACTTCCATCCGCCCATGATGCATGCCACAGTCCATGCGAACACCAGCGTGGCGGTGACGTCCGCTGCGGCTGCTCGTGACGCCGATCCTCCGGTCAATACCGGGGTGACGGCGTCTGAAGTGGTCTCTTCGTCCATGTCGACAAATTAGCCGTGAGTCGATCCAGGGACCAGGCCGACGCCGGTGCGACCTCTGGCAGGAATAAGCCGCAAATGAACACGACCCGCATCCGGGAAGGTCTCTATCGGATCACGTCAGATCTGTTCCTTGTCCAGACGATCTGACGTGATCCGGGAGCCGACCTGCGCGTCGCGCGCTCCGAAGACACCCGCGAGACCGTACTGGCGGACCTGCCTTCCCCAGCGCAATGACCGATCGTTGGCCACCGCGATCGCGTCAGCATCGGGGAAACTCCCATCCGGAGCCCGGTTCGACAGCGCCCACGCCCACGCCGCACTCTGCAAAGACCTCCGCCCTGTATCCCGGCCACCCTCCAATCGCGCGGCGGGATCCGCGGCGGCAAGAGCCGTAGCGGCAGGCCCGGTTCCCCGGAGCTGGCCCATCAGCAACTCGTAGGCGCCCAAGAGCGCCAACGACGGCCAAGCCGCAATGACCCGCCCGATCGTCGTCGGTTCCGCGACAGCGACGTTCGCCGCGAGCGACGCCAAGCTGCCGAGCCCGAGCAACACCCACGGCAACCATCCACCCCGCCTGCCCGCACGGCTCTCCACCAAAATCGACATGGACGCCACTACGATCATCCCGTCCACCGACAGCGGGATCAGCGCAGCCGTCCACCGCGACTCCCCACGCACCACCGCCAGCTCGTGCATGTGTCTATAGGAGACGACCGCCGCGATCCCCGCCACAGCACCGATCGTCGTCGCCCGAACCACCCGGTCCCCTGACAACTCCATCACAGCCCACCGGCCAGCCGCTCCGAACGACCCCGACCACGGGTCCCACTGTCAGCACGCAACCGAGGCATCTCCCGCTTGACCTCGACCACCACCTGCCGCTCCCCGAGCGCCGCCAACGCCCTGACCTGGCCATCAGCACCTGCCGAAGCGGTTCCCTTGGTCGGGGTCGGCCGTTAGGGATTCGAACCCGTGCTTTGGCCGTCGGGCTGGGCCGAGGGGTTCTTGGCGGGACCGGCGAAACCTTCGTGGCGAACGAGGCGCCCCAGCAGGGGCCTGCCTCAGTCGAAGGCTTTTGCGATCTGTTGGACGATGGCCGGCTGGCCGGCGTCGGTACGGTGTTCGAGTACCCATTCCCCAATCTTGCTACAGGCGGTCTCGGGCTCAATGCGAAGTACGGCCGGGCAGGGTTGGCGACGGCGACGGCGACGTTGGCAGCCAGCGAGGCGAGGCCTCCGGTCGTGAAGCGTGCAAGAGAGCCAGGCGCCTGAGCAGCCGGCTCGGGAGTCGGCTAGGGGTGAGATGGAGGCGGCGACAATCATGCCGTCGGCCGCCCGGGGGATCAGGGTCGCTGTCGACCGCCATGACGGTGGTCCAGTGGATGCAGTGGTCGGTGTGGGGTCATGGGTGCGGCTCGGAGGAGCCGGACTTGCGGTATCCGTCGCGGCGGAGCTTGGAGTGGGCCGGGAGGGCCGCGAACTCGGGGCCTTCGAGGAGGACCGTTAGGTTCTTATGGGGTCGTGCTGGGAGCGCCACCAGATCTCAGAACCGCCGAACCCCAGGTTTCGGCGGTTTTCTGGTTTCTCACCAGCCACTCACGGCCAGCGCCGTGAACGTCGCGGCCAGGACCGTCCAGAACCGTCGGGGCCGCCGGACGATCTCGGGGGGCGGCCCGTGCCACTCGCGCAGCAGGCCCCGCCGTCCGATGAGGACGGTCAAGGCACCGTTCCATACGATCATCGCCCCTCAGCTAAGGCGCAAGAGGGATATGGCATGGAATGATCCGGCGATGGGGATCGCTTGGAACGGTGTGACGGGCCGGACTCTGCTGGCGGGGCTGTGCGGTGGCGGCGCCGCACTCGCGGCCGGAGTGTTCGCCGCTCTGGTCTACGCGATCGGCTACGGCGTGGAGACCGGAGGAACCTACACGGCGCCGGGCGACGACATGGACTTCACCGGCTGGCCGTCTTTGATCTTCGCGATCCCGTGCGGCGCGACGGCGTTCCCGTTCCTCGCCGGCTTCCTGTTCCAGCGCGCCGGCATCACACCCATGGGCGAGATCGTCCTGCCGGCCGTCGTCGTCACTCTGGTGCTGGCCTTCGATCTGCTCCTCCGCATACCCGTCGAAACACTCATCCCCGCCACCGGACCGGCCGCAGCGGTCTTCGCCTTCGCCGCCATGGCCCTCACCCTCGACAGACGCGCCCCCACCCCCTGGCGAGCCACCGCCGCCGTCACCCTCCTCACCTCCACCCTCACCGCCCTGGCCCCCTCGCCTTCTGACCAGACTCCACCACCCCACGGCTGAACCGAGGTGATGATGTCCCGATTCGACGGCTCCGTCCGTGCTGCCGGGGCGTCTCGGCGATGCTCGAGGAGGGCTCTGTTTGAAGCGTCGTACGACGGTCTGGCTGGTGGGCGCCGTTGTCGGCGGGCTGGTGTGGTCCGGCTCCGCTGAGCCTCTGCGGAACCGTCCGTTGTCGTCGGTGAGCACGACGGGGTCCGACGGCGGGACCGGCCTGATGTGACCCTGAAGGCCCCCACCCGGTGACGGCGCCGCTCGGGCCCGGCAGCCCTCCCCGTGCGAGGGGTTCAGTGGGGGAGGAGGAAGGTTTGGGCGGGGTCGGTGGTGTGGGCGAGGGTGGGGAGGTCGGCGCCGGGGAGGCCCGCCAGGCGGAGGGCGGCTTGGGCGGAGAGGTGGGCGGAGGCGATGGACTGGCCGTTGGCGACGGCGGCGTAGAACTGGGCGGCGTAGGTGATGGCGTCGGTGTCGTCGATCTCCGCCGACATGCCGATGGCGAACGGGGCGACGGCGCCGACCAGGCGGTGGAGCTGCGACGCCGAGTTGCAGGAGTTGAGCAGGACGAGCAGCGGCGGGGTGTCGGTGCCCTTGAGGGCGGCGGCGAAGGCGGCCGACGTCACGATGACCCCTTCGTGGTGGCCGTCGAGGTCGTCCTCGAACTCGATCAGTGCGTGATCGCCGTGGCCGGAGAAGTGCACGACGTGGGGGCGGAACCGGGCGATGCCGTCGAGGAGGTCGGCGGCGGTCGCGGCGGGACGGACGTCGAGCTCGACGGCGTCGCGGTGCAGGGCGGACTCGACGGCGGCGCGGATGCGTTTCTGCTCGCGGCCGACGCGCAGGGCGCGGTCCTCGCTGTCCGCGGAGGAGCCCAGCAGCAGGACGCGGAGCCGCTCCCGCTTCGGGGCGTCCGGCGGCGTGCGGTACTCGATCTTGCCGATCATGGTGCCGCTGCCCTCGTTGACCTGATGGACCTGGTCGCCATGGATGTCGTATTTGTCACGCATCGATGAGCTTTCCATAGGCGTTTCCGGATCCGGTGTTGCTCTGATTGATCTGGTCGCCCTTGATATTGAAGGTATTGATGTTGATCCGGGCGGCTTTGCCCTCTTCCAGGGCCTTATGCAGCGCCCAGTAGACCCGCTCGATCTCCTGGGCGCTCTTGTTGCCGAGAACGGCCACCGCCGTACCGTTCGTCTCGATGAGGATGGCATAGGTACTGGTATCCCGGATCGCCTTAATCAGGCGTTTTACCAAGATATATCCGATTCCTCCGCCGAGGACGACGGACACCAGCGCCAACGCGGGCTGCCCCGTCGAGTTCGCGATCTGGAACCCGGCGAACGCCACGACCAGGACCAGCGCGAGTCTGCCGACCTGCTTGCCGATCCCCCGCTCCGGCTTGAGGTCGAGCGCCTGGATCCGGACGATGTTCCGCAGCGAGTAGACGCGATATCCGATGGTCATCGTGTGTTCGCCGATGTTGATCGATTCCGTGTGATCTTTACCGAAGCCCATGCCTTCACCCTTTCCGTACAGTCGACCGCACGATTGCGGCAGAACCGGATCAATCGGCTCAACAACCTACTTGCGGCGGCGAAATACAGGAAGGGTCGCGGCAATGACGTCACAGAGCTGAAACGAACAGAGCTGAAGCGAACGGAGATGAAACGAAGAGAGAAAACGTACCGACGGCCAAAAGATCACCGAAGGAGTGCCGCCTAATCTCGATCATCGGCAAGGGACGACGAGAAGCGAAAGAGGAAAGCCGATGTTCACCACGCTGGCCAAGGGACTGGCGGCGGGAGCGCTGCTCGGAGCCGTGTCGGTCGGGGTCTCGCAGACCGCGGCCGCCGCCGATCCGGCGACGCTCGAGGCCTACGGCGCGGCTGTCACCGGCCCGGGCGTCACACTCCCCAAGACCCCGCACGCGACCGTCGGCAACCCCAGCGACAGCGGCGCCGCCATCCTCCTGGCCCCGCTGCTGACCACCGCGACGGCCGACGCCTTCGTCGTCGCGGGGCCCACCGGCGCCGAGCAGGCCAGCGCCCAGGTGACGGCCGCCGCCATGACGTTCCCCGGGGCCGTCTTCAGCGCCACGTCGATCCAGACGAACTGCCTGGCCCTGCCCGGCAGCGCGCCGATCGCGTTCGTCCAGACCGTCGCCGCGACGCTCCTCCCCCCGGTCGTGATCGGGGCCAATCCCGCGCCCAACAGCGTGTTCGGCATTCCGGGCGTCGTGCAGGTCATCGCCAACGAGCAGATCACCAACCCCAACGGCAGCCTCACCACCAACGGGCTCCACTTCACCTTCCCCGACGGCACCGAGGTGATCCTCGCGTCCGCGACCTGCGGTCCGGCCGTCCTGCCCGTCGCGATGGTCGGCACGGGCGGCGCGCTCGCCACGGGCGGCGCGGCCGCGCTCGGCACGGCGGTGTTCCTGATCAGGCGGCGGCTGCGCGCCGGGTCTTAACATCCCCGCGACGGAATCGATGCGGCGGTTGATCTTCTCAAAGCGGGAACGCGCAACTAGTTTCCGGGGGGACTACCTGCGCCGGCAGCCCGGCCGGCGAAGGCCTACCCAGGAGGTTCGCTTGATGCGTTCCAGATTCCGGCTGACGGCCGGTGCGGCCGCGGCCGTGCTCGCCCTGCCCCTGGCCGCCGCGGCGCCCGCGGCAGCCGATCCGAACAACAACTCGGTGAAGAAGCTGGTCAAGGCCGTCAGCGGGGCGAACGTCGCCAAGCATCTGCAGGCGCTCCAGGACATCGCGGACGCGAACGGCGGCAACCGGGCCGCCGGGACGTCCGGCCACGACGCCTCCCGTGACTACGTCAAGAACAAGCTGGAGGCCGCCGGATACAACGTCCAGCTGCAGACCTTCACGTTCCCGTACTTCGAGCAGCTGTCCGAAGCCACGCTGGAGCGGACCGCGCCGACCCCGCGCACCTACACCGACGCCGACTTCGCCACGATGACCTACTCGGGCTCCGGCGACGTGACCGGCACCGTCCAGGCCGTCGACCTGGTGCTGCCGCCGTCGCCGACGCCCAGCTCGACGTCCGGCTGCGAGACCGCGGACTTCGCGGGCTTCACCGCCGGCAACATCGCGCTGCTCCAGCGCGGCACCTGCAGCTTCGCGATCAAGGCGGCCAACGCCCAGGCCGCCGGCGCCTCCGCGGTGATCATCTTCAATGAGGGCCAGCCCGGCAGGACCGACCCGATCGCCGGGACGCTCGGCACGCCCGACTTCACCGTCCCGGTGGTCGGCACGAGCTTCGCCGCGGGCGAGGAGCTCGCCGGTCTCGCCGGTGCGGTCGTGCACGTCAAGACCGACACCGTCAGCGAGAACCGCACCACCGAGAACGTCATCGCGGAATCCGCCGAGGGCCGGGACGACAACGTCGCGATGCTCGGCGCCCACCTCGACTCCGTGGGCGAGGGCCCCGGCATCAACGACAACGGCTCGGGCAGCGCCACGATCCTCGAGGTCGCGCTGCAGATGGCCAAGGTCAAGCCGAACAACAAGGTGCGGTTCGCCTGGTGGAGCGCCGAGGAGCTCGGCCTGCTCGGCTCCGAGCACTACGTCGGGACGCTCAGCGAAGCCGACCAGGCCAAGATCGGCCTCTACCTGAACCTCGACATGACGGCGTCGCCGAACCCCGCCTACAAGATCTACGACGGGGACGACTCGGACGGCGTGGGCGAGGGCGCGGGCCCCGAGGGTTCCGCCCAGATCGAGAGCCTCTTCGAGTCCTTCTATGAGGGTCGCGGGCTCGGCCACGTCGGCACCGACTTCGACGGACGTTCCGACTACGGGCCCTTCATCGCCGTCGGCATCCCGTCCGGCGGTCTGTTCACCGGCGCCGAAGGCATCAAGACCCCCGCAGAGGCCGCGCTGTTCGGCGGCACGGCCGGTGCCGCCTACGACCCGTGCTACCACTCGGCCTGCGACGACATCAACAACATCGACCTCACCGCGCTCGACGTGAACGCCGACGCCGTGGCCACCGCCGCCGCGACCTACGCGTTCGACACCAGCGCCATCAACGGTATCCACTCGCCGGGCAAGTCCCACAACTCCGGCAACAGCAACCACACCAAGCCCGGCGTGAGCTGACCCCCCGGCTCCACCTCCTGAAGACCCCGGCCCCCACCGGGGTCTTCTGCGTTTCCGTCAAGGCGAGGGAACGGGACGCCCCGGCCACACCCATGCGGTCCTGGGAGAACACGTACCGACGGGCGCGGACTCCCGGACCGACGATCCCTACGATCAGTGATCGGCCTGTGACAAATCAGGGCCGTCACCCGGAACCAGGGAGAAAGATGATCATCATGGGAAGGGCGGTGGCGGCCACCGCGCTGCTCGCCGCCGCATCCGTCGGGCTGTTCCAGACCGCCGCGGCGGCCAGCCCGGAGACGCTCGAGGCGTACGGGGTGTCGATCAACGCGCTCGGCGTCACGCTGGCGAAGACACCGCTGGCGAACTCGGCGCAGCCGAGCGACGCCCTCGCGTCCATCAACGTCGCGCCGCTGCTGACGACCGCTCCGGTGACGGCCGCCGTCACCGTCGACGCCTCGGGCAACGAGCAGGCCAACGTCCAGGTGACCAACCTGGTCATGTCGTTCCTCGGTTCGAGCTTCAACGCCGCGTCGCTGGCGGCGACCTGTGTGGCGCAGGTCGGGGCGGCGCCCGTCGGCACCACCAACCTCGTCACGGCGACGCTGGCGGGGCCGCTCGGCGTCCCGACGATCGTCATGCCGCCGAACCCCGCCCCGAACACCGTCTTCGCGATCCCGGGCGTCAGCCTGATCGCCAACGAGCAGATCACCCACCCGGACGGCAGCCTCACCGTCAACGCGCTCCACTTCACGTTCGCCACCGGAGGCGGGGGCGACATCATCGTGGCGTCGGCGACCTGCGGCCCTGCCGTCGTACCCGTCGCGATGATCAGCCCGGCCGGGGGTCTGGCCACCGGCGGGGCCGCCGCCCTGGCCGCCACCCTGTGCTGGACGTTCCGCCGCCGCGCGACCCGCTGACCCGGCGCCCGGCCGCCTGGCCGATCCTTGACCCGACGGTCATTGATCTTGTTCGACACAAGGTCGAGACTCGGGGATCGTGATCAGGGGTAAGAGGTGGCAGGTCGGGGCGGCCGGGGTCGCGCTGGCGCTGTTCGGGCTGCCCGGCGCCGGGTCCGCCGCCGCGCGGGGCGCGATCAGCGCGGGAGGGCCGCTCACCCGGATCGAGATCCTCACCGCGCTGAACTGCCAGTACACCTACAACGGGGTGCGGCAGTTCTTCGGGCTGTCCGGCCGCTGGAACTGCGGGACGGTCCTCGGCGTCGGCGGCACCGTCTACACACCGCAGAACCTCGCCACCATCATCGGCCCCAACGCGGTCGACTTCACCCCGGTCAGCCAGACGCCCGTCACCGGCACCGGGACCGCCGCCGACCCGTTCACCCTCACCACCGTCGTCAACGCGGGCGCCACCGGCCTGTCCGTCAACCAGGTCGACAGCTATGTCGACGGCGACCAGTACGCCAAGACCGTCACGACCGTCGTGAACTCCACCGCGGCCGACCGCGACATCGTCCTGTACCGGTACGGCGACTGCCTGCTGCAGGGCGTCGACCGCGGCTACGGCGCCGTGGTCCCGCTGGGCACCGGCGAATCCGCCATCGCCTGCACGGGACAGCCGGGCGGGTCGGGGCAGGTCATCCAGTTCACCCCCCTCACCACGGGAAGCCACTACCTCGAGGACCAGCGGCAGACCGTCATGAACACGATGAAAGCGCTCGGGGACTTCCCCGACACGTGCGCGTGCGCGACAGAGGTCGACAACGCGGCGGGCCTGTCCTGGCGGCTGACCGTACCGGCCGGAGAGTCGGTGCAGGTCACCAGCCTGCTGTACTTCCAGCCCGGCGGCGTGGGCACGATCGCGATGACCAAAGAGGTCGAACCGACCGAAGCCGCCGCGGGCCAGGACGTGCGGTACACGGTCCGGATGCGCAACGACGGCACCGACCCCGTCGCGCTCACCGAGATCTCCGACACGCTGCCCGACGGCCTGTCCTACGTCGCGGGCAGCAGCCAGGGCGTCACCACCGACGACCCCGACGGGACGACGGGAACCCTGGTCTGGCGGGTGCCCGTCACCGTGCCGCCCGGCGGCCAGATGGCCCTCGGGTTCAAGGCGAGGATCTCCGACGCCCAGGAGCCGGGGACCTATTTCAACACGGCGTCGGGCCGGGCCACGGGAAACGGGAGCGTCCAGCCGGCGTTCGAGACGGCGCCCGTCGAGGTGCTCCCGCAGAACCAAGCCGACCTGTCACTCACCAAAGAAGTCACGTCCATCACCATCGGGGGCCATCAATGAAGCTTCACCTCGGGACGAAGCCGTCCCGTCTCCTGCTGTCCACGCTGCTCGCGGGCACCGTCGCGGGCATCGGGCTGCCCGGCATCGCCCACGCAGCGGTAGGCGACACGGTCGCGCTGAGCATGTCGGTCCAACACCCCGGCGTGCGGCCGGACGCGCGCCAGCGGATGGCCCCCACGCCCACTCCCCCGGGCGGGACGGTCACCTACCTGCTGACCATCACCAACCCCGGGCCGTCCGACGCGCAGAACGTCACCGTCACCGACACGCTCGACCCCAACCTCAGCTATGTCAGCTCCAAGGGCGGCTGCACCGCCGCCGGCCAGGTGATCACCTGCAGCAAGCCGACGCTGGCCGCCGGCGAGACCTTCAGCTTCGAGATCGTGGTGCAGGTCAAGCAGGGGGTCGCCGCCGGGACGATCATCCCGAACGTCGGCACCGCGGCAACCGACACCGACGACACCGACCCGAGCAACAACAGCTCCAGCGCCGAACTCGAGGTCACCGACTCCAAGGTCGACGTCAGCATCGTCAAGACCGGCCCCGGCACCCCGCTCACCGCCGGCGAGAACTTCACGATCACCTTCGAGGTCGACAACGCCGGGCCGTCGGACGCCACCAACGTCGTCGTCACCGACACCCTCGACCCCAACCTCGAGTACGTCACGGCCAGCGGCGCCGCCTGCGCGTTCACCGCACCCACGCTGACCTGCGACATCGGCGACGTCGACGCGGGCACCGGCGCCACCACGATCGTCGTCACGCTCAAGGCCAAGTCGTCGATGCCGGAGAACGCGACCATCACCAACACCGCCGAGGTCGACTCGGCGGAGACCGACGTCAAGCCCACCAACAACACCAGCACCATCGACCTGGTCGGCGGCACCGCACCGCCCGCCGTCACCAAGGCCGACGTGCAGCTCACCAAGAAGGTCAAGTCCGTCAGGGCACCCCGCTAGCGCGCCGTCCGACCCGGAAAGGAAGACCCTTGCTCTCAGCGCGGACGACCAAAGGTCTCCTGAGCGCGACGTTCCCGGTGGCCGCAGCGGCTCTCGCCCTGTCGGCCGCCGGGCCCGCCACAGCACAGCCCGGCCCCACCCCGGCGCCGAGCGCCACGGCAACGGCCGGCGCCA
>NZ_BAAGZI010000033.1:0-30000 GCF_054778695.1 Actinocorallia lasiicapitis | reverse complement strand
CCCCCGAGCCGTCCACCCCGCCCCGCCAGCAGTACTGGCTCCAGGACGCCCCGTCCACTCCCCCCCAACCCGCGCCCTCCGGTTCCGCGCAGACCTACGGGGCGCCGCAGCAGGGGAATCCGTATGCGCCGCCGCAGTTCGGGGCGGTGCAGAGTGTGCTGCATGAAGGGGCGGGGCCGTACACGGCGGCCGCCTCGCCGCTGCTCCACCCGTTCCAGCAACCGCCCGCAGCGGGGCCGCGGGCCGCGGCGACGGGGGCGGGGCGGTACGCGGAGGGCGTCGCGATCGTGGGTGGCGTGCTCATGCTGCTCGGGGTGCTCCTCTGGTTCCGCCACCTCTTCCTGGGCGACGGCACCGCGGTCTCGCCGATGACCATGTTCGAGGTCCTGCCGGAGCACCCGGGCGACGCCAGCGACGCCAACGACTATTTCTGGCTGTTCGTGGCGATCGTCCCGTTCGGCATCTTCCTGACGTTCGCCCTGGGCGTCGTGCTCAGCCGCGGCACCAAGATGACGGGCTGGGCGTTCGGCCTGGTGCCGTGGGCGGTCGACGGGCTGGCGTCCACGCTCACCATGGACGTCGGCGGCCGCAGCGCCGACCCCCATCTGCTGATCCTGGTCGGGACTCTGCTCGCGTCCGGCCCCGCGCTCCTGCGGTTCCGTTCCGCGACGGCCGGTTCGATCACGATGGCCGTGATCCCGCTCGTGCTCGGTGTCGCGGTCTTCCTGATGGTGCCGGATCTCGTCTACTACGCCGCACTGATCATCTCTTCGGTTCTGGTGCTGGCCGCGGCGGCCGTCTTCTCCCCGAAGCCCGACGCGCTCACCGCGCACGGCGCGTGGCTGATCTGCCTGGCCGTCCCCATCCTGGGGTTCATCGGCGCGCAGGCGTTCGGCGGCTCCGTCGACGGCGAGTTCTTCATCGTCTTCGTGGCGCTGTTCGTCGTCACCGCGCAGCTCGTGCACCTGGCGATCCGGCGCCGCTAGCCCGGCCGGACCGGGGTTCAGTGGCGGTCGAGGAGGAGCACGAGAAGATCGTCGAGGGTGCGGCCCTCGGTGTGGCGGGTGAGGTCGTCGGCCAGGGCCTCGATCAGGTCGTCGCGGCGGGGGCCGAGCGCGGTGAGCCGTTCGGCGAGCGGATAGTAGGGGCCGTCGTCGCCGGGGCCCTCGGTGACCCCGTCCGTCACCATCAGCATCCTGTCGCCGGGGCCGAACGGCAGGGTCGTGGTCTCGGCCCAGCCGCCGGCCAGGTTGAGCAGGCCGAGCGGCGGCGACGACGGGAGCGCGTCGGCCCAGCTCGCGCCCAACCGGCCCAGCAGCAGCGGTGGCGGGTGGCCGCAGCAGACCAGCTCGACGTGGCCAGGCCCGCGAACCGTGAGCAGCAGCGCCGTCACGAACTTCTCGGAGTGGTTCTGCTTGGCGAGCATCGAGTCGAGCCGCAGGGTGATGCCGAGGGTGGTCGGCTCGTGCGGCGCGACCAGATGCCACGCCCGGTGGACGCGCTGGGCGAGGCAGGCGGCGTCCGGGCCGTGGCCGAGCGCGTCCGCGATGATCATTCGGGTGCCGAATCTGGTCTCGATCACGGACCAGAGGTCGCCGGTGACCGGCCACGCGCCGGTGGCGGGCTGGGTGAGCGCGGCAATGCGCAGGTCACCGATCCATTGTGCGGTGTTGAGCAGCGCGTCCGCCCCGTTCACCGCGGAGGTCCAGCGCGGCAGTCCTCTCTCGCAGGAGAGGCGGGTGGGCGGCTCTGAAGGGAAGAGACTCAGATCCATGGGGAAGTCCGGTCGTCTAGGAGACCAAGTCGTCAGAGTAGCGGAGTGCAAGCACTCCGTTATCGACCTTTTCGAGAATCCCTAGGTTTCCTGTTCCCTCGGCTGGAAAAAATCCTGCTGGCCGAGCTCCCGCAGCATCCCCGCGCCGTACACGCGGTACGGCTCCGGCAGTGCGTGCGCGTTCGCCGAACGCTGCACCACCGACACCTCGACCAGGGCGCGGAGCGCCGCTTCCGCCGCGGGCACGGGCAGCCGGGCGTCGGCGCAGAACGTCAACGCGAACTCGCCGGTGAACGCCGCGGGCAGCGCTGACAGCCGTGCCCAGAGCAGCCGTTCGTCGGGGCCGCACAGCCCGTGGCTCCAGCCGATCGCGGCGCGCAGGCTGCGGTGCCGTGCGGGCACGCCGCGCCGTTCGGTCGACAGCCGCAGCACCCCGCCCGGCTCTTCCAGGAGCCGTTCCAGTTCTGTCCGGCTGAGCTCCCCCGCCAGTTCGATCGCGAGCGGCAGCCGGCCGAGCCGCGCGCAGAGCTCACCGGCGGCGGCCCCGAAACCGACCTGCCGGGTGAGCAGCGCGACGGCCGCGAGGGCGTCGAGCCGGTCGAGCTCCAGGACGTCCTCGCCCGCCACCCGCAGCCGCGACCGGCTGGTCGTCAGGACCGTCAGCCTCGGGCAGGAGCCGAGCAGGTAGGCGACGGCGGCGGCGCACGCGCCGGTCAGATGCTCGCACGTGTCGAGAACCAGCAGCTCCGGGTCGTCGCCGACGGACCGGGCGATCGCCTCCAGCATCGGCAGCCGCAGATCGTCCTGGACGAGCAGGGCCCGCGCGATCGCGTGCGGCACCAGTTCGGCGTCGGTCAGCGCCGACAGGTCGGCCCAGCGGAAGGGTGTGCCGAGCCCGGCGACGGCGGCCGAGGCCAGCGCCGTCTTCCCCACCCCGCCGGCCCCGACCACGGACACCAGCCGCGACCTGCCGAGCCGCGCCCACAGGCCGTCGATCTCGCGATCACGCCCCAGCAGCATCGCCGGACACTCGGTCGTCACGGTCCACCCCTACACCTTCGGAAGTACGCCGGCCGCGGGCCCCCACCTCAGCGCAGATACGCACGCCCGCGGCCTTGCCCCCTCAGTGTCACCCCCCGACCCGCCCCAGCACACTTCGTCATCTGACCTATTTCCCCGACGATCACCATCTGACCCTCCGCCCCGCCCTAGGTACGTATGGTGACCATCCCCGCCCCTTCACCGCCGCCGCGCCTCGGCCCGCATGATCAGGCGGCGGGGGCGGAGCGTGTCACCGCGCGCCGGCCGGACCTTCTGGCCGGGCTCGGGACACAGCCGCCAGCGTGCCGCGACGGTCGCCAGGGCGAGGACGGCCTCGACGGTGGCGAAGGAGTCGCCGATGCACTTGCGGGCCCCCGACCCGAACGGGATCAGAGCGTGCCGGGCGGAGCGGAGCGCGGGATCGTCCCAGCGGTCAGGCGCGAAGGACTCCGGGTCGTCGTAGAGCGCGGCGTCGTGGTGAACGAGATAGGGGCTGTAGACGATCGTCGAGCCCGCGGGCACGGTGTACTGCCGCAGCCGGGTCTCGGCCGGGACGGTCCTGGTGAGGAACCAGCCAGGGCCCCAGAGGCGGAGCGTCTCGGTGACGATGTTCCCGGTCAGGGTGAGCCGCGCCAACCGCTCGTAGGTGGCGGGACCGCCGTCGAGGACGGTGTCGACCTCCTGGTGGAGGCGCGCCTCGATCTCCGGATGGCGGGCGATCAGCCAGAGCGCCCAGGCCAGGGTGGCGGCGGTCGTCTGGGTGCCCGCGATGTAGAACACGATGAGCTGGTCGGCGATCTCGGCGTCGGTGAGCCTTCCGTCGCCTCCCGGCGGCTCGCCTTCCACGCCGTTCAGCAGCGGTGACAGCAGGTCGCCCAGATCCTCGCCGGTCGCGCGCCGGTGGGCGATGATCGAGCCGATGTTCCGGCGGAGCCGGGCGTTCGCCTGGTGGTAGCGGCGGTTCTTGGGCGTGGGCAGCCTGTCGAGGGGCGGGGGCGTCAGCATCCGGCGGTACCAGCCGTCGAAGATCGCGCTGATGTCCTGGGTGGTCTGGGTGAGGGTCTGCGGCGGGATCGCGTCGGAGAACATCGTCTCGACCGTGGTGCGGGCGGTGAACTCCGCCATCTGCGCGAGGACGTCGATCGGCCGGCCGTCCTGCCAGGTGTCCGTCATTCCGGAGATCTGCTTCGTCATGACCGCCGCGTAACCGGGGAGCCGGGCCGGGTGGAAGGCGGGCTGCACGAGCCGGCGCTGGCGGCGGTGCAGGCTGTGCGGGCAGGTGCCGATGCCGTCGCCGAGCGTCTCGCGGAGCCGGTCGAAGAACGGGCCACCCTTGTCGAAGGTCCTGTCGTCGTGCAGGACCTGCCAGGTCAGGTCGGGATCGCACACCACCAGGGCGGGCAGGCGGCCCAGGCGGATCCGGACCAGGTCGCCGCGGGCGGGCAGCGACTTCATGAAGGTGAGCGGGTCGCGTGCCAGGCTCGGCAGATGGCCGAGCAGCGGCAGCGCTCCGGGCGCGGTGGGAATCGCGGAAGGGAGGAAGAGCTCGGCGACGGGCGTCGTCCAGCCGGGCGGCTGCTCGCCGGGCGCCCCGGCCGGCAGATAGCCGGGGACGGCGTTGTAGCGGGGGCTGCCGAAGTGGTAGTCGAAGTTTCCGCGGACGACCTGCCGGTACCCGTTCACCACCCGCATGGCGTCGGCGAAGACCTGGGAATCCCTCGGCACCACGGCCTCCACCTGGGCGGGGACCGCCGAACAGGCCGCCAGGAACTGTTCGAGCAGACCGCTGAGCACGTCGTTGGCCGTCGCGAGGGCCGACTCCCGTGTGCAGCCGTGCGCGGTCCGCACCAGGACGACGAGATTGTGCGGATAGCCGATCGCGTCCTCCTTCTCCGCGGAGAAGACGTCGTTGTACACGCCGATCCACTCGCTGGCCCGCGCCCTGGCCTGACGCATCGCGGGCAGATCCCGGACGGCCGCGGGAAGATCGACGCCGAGCGCGTACTCCTGCAGATGCAGGTAGGTGAACTCGTTGACGCTCCAGCGCCGGTGGCGGAGGTAGTCGCCCGGCGTCATGCGTCCGCCGGCCCTGACCAGCGCGGCCTCGGCCGGATAGGTCCGCAGCCAGCCGGCGTGGACCTCGTCGAGCGCGGCCTTCCAGCCGGGCGAACGGCCCTCGGTCAGCAGGCGTTTCGCGTCGGACAGGGCGTGCCCGGCGCGGCTCGCGGGTTCGGCGCGGCCGAGGGTCACGCCGACCAGCTCCGCGATGATCCGTTCGACGGTGCCCTGGTCGTGGGTGGTGATCGCGTCGTCGAGAACGTCGTCGACCAGGAAGTCGAAGGTGACGAGGCGGTTGATGTCGCGCAGGCGCGTGCTGTCGGCGTCCGGGTAGTAGCAGGCCGACGTGTAGGCGGGCCGGGTGCGGTTCAGGTGCTCCCGCATCGCCTCGTTGCCGTCCATCCGGTGGCGTCTCAGCCAGAGCCACATGTCGTGTTCCGCGGCGCGCATCCCGGGGGCGAGGCGCTGCGCCGGCAGCGGCATCACGAAGTCCGGGAGCGCGCGGGCCCCCTGGACGGCGGGGTGGTGGCGGTCGGACGTCCCGGAGCTGTGCATGGCTCTACTCCCGCGGTCTTCGGATCCTCGCCTTCCAGTACGTCAGCGGGCTCTGGGCGCGGCAAGGCCGTCGCCGCCGGAGGATGTCTCGGTTGGGCGGGATGTCTCGCTTTGGGACGCGCCTCAGTGGGGGGTGGAGGGTTCGTGGGTGTGGAGGGGGGAGGTGGAGACGCCGACCGGGTCGGCTATCAGGAGGTGGTGGTCGGGGACGACGATCCAGTCGGGGGTGTCGTCGTGGGGTTCGCTGGCCACCAGGATGCCGGAGGGGCCGGAGCGGTAGCAGAGGGTTTCGCCCCAGGTGGTGGCGACGATGGTCATGCCGTCGGTGGCGAGGAGGTTGAGGCAGGCGTTCGGGTCGAGCCGTGACACGTCGCGGACCAGGGCGGGGACGGCGGCCGTCAGCGAGTCACCGGAGTCCAGGCGCTGCCACAGCAGGGTGGCGAGGAACGCCGCGTCGCAGGTGGACTCCGGTTCGTAGGCCGGATCCAGCAGTGCAGCGGTCAGCTTGGTGCTGACGTGCCCGTTCAGCGAGAGCAGGGCGGTGCCGTTGGTGAACGGCGCGGTCGCCTCGACCTCGATCGACATTCCCGGGCTCGCCCCGCGCACCGCGCCGATCACGCAGCCGCCGGACACCGAGCGGGCCAGTTCGGGGAAGCCGGGGTCGGCCTCGATCGGGCCGACCCTGCGGTAGGTGACGGTGCTCTCGCCGGTGAACCAGCCGACGCCGAAACCGTCCCTGTTCACCAGTTCGATCTGCTGCCAGCGCGGCCGATCACCCTGCCGGGGCAGTCCGTACGAGGGGAGCAGGACGAGCTGCTCGACCGTGCGTTCGTGGCCCAACCAGGCGAAATGGCGGCACATGGAACCCCCTGTTTCGATGATGCGTCCACGACGCAGCATAGAAGCTGATCGTCCCGTTCACTGCGGCCGCACGCCGTGATTCTGCAGCCAGAGTTCGAGCAGGGCGAGCTGCCAGAGCGCGCTCGCGCCGAGCGTCGTGCGGTGGTCGCTGGGCGCGGCCAGCAGCCGGTTGACGTAGTCGTCGCGGAACAGCCCGCGCGCCTTGGCCGCCGGGTCGGTGAGGGCGGATCTGACCAGGTCGAGATAGGGGCCGGACAGGTGCCGGATCGCCGGGACGGGAAAGTACCCCTTGGTCCGGTCGATGATCGCGTCGGGGACGATACCGCGCGCCGCCTGCTTCATCACGCCCTTCCCGTTGTGGGCGAGTTTGAGGTCGGGCGGGCAGGCGGCGGCCAGTTCGACGACCTCGTGGTCGAGGAACGGGGTGCGCGCCTCCAGCCCGAACGCCATCGTCATGTTGTCGACGCGTTTCACCGGATCGTCGACCAGCATGACGGTGGAGTCGAGCCGCAGCGCGGCGTCCACGGCCTCGGCCGCGCCCGGCGCGGCGAAGTGCTCGCGGACGAACGCCAGACTGTGGTCCTCCCCCAGGTAGGACGGGCTGAGCTGCGCGGCGAGGTCGGCGTGCGGCCGGTCGAAGAAGACCTGCGCGTACGCGGCGGCGGCCTGATCGCGCGGGACCCCGGCGAGCGGCGGATACCAGCTGTATCCGGCGAAGACCTCGTCCGCCCCCTGCCCGGACTGCACCACCTTGACGTGCCGGGACACCTCCTGCGAGAGCAGGTAGAAGGCGACGCAGTCGTGGCTGACCATCGGCTCGCTCATCGCGCCGACGGCGCCGTGCAGGGCGTCGAGGAGGCCCCCGTCACCGATCATGATCTTGTGGTGTTCGGTGCCGAACTCGCGGGCCACCAGGTCGGAGTAGGCGAACTCGTCGCCCTCCTCGCCTCCGGCGGCGGCGAAGCCGATGCTGAACGTCGCGAGGTCGCGCTGGCCCGCCTCGGCGAGCAGGGCGACGATCAGGCTGGAGTCGATGCCGCCGGACAGCAGCACCCCGACGGGCACGTCCGCGACCATCCGGCGGTCCACGGCCGTCCGCAAACCGGCCAGAACGGCGGAAGGCCATTGCTCCGCGGTGAGGGAAGTGTCACGGGTGAACGAGGGACGCCAGTAGAGACGGTCCTCGGAGGTCCCGTCCGGCTGGATGGTCCTGACGGTGGCGGGCGGCAGCTTCCGCACCCCGGCGAGGATCGTGCGCGGCGCGGGGACCACCGAGTGGAACGTCATGTAGTGGTGCAGGGCGACCAGGTCGAGCGAGGTGTCGACGCCGCCGCCCGCGAGCAGGGCGGGCAGGGTCGAGGCGAACCGGATCCGGTCGGGTGTGGCCGACACGTACAGCGGCTTGATCCCCAGCCGGTCGCGGCCGAGCACCAGGACGCCCGATTCGCGCTCGTGGACGGCGAACGCGAACATCCCCTTGAACCGTTCGACGCAGTCGCTCCCCCACCGGTGGTACGCCTTGACCAGCACCTCGGTGTCGGAATCGGAGAAGAAGCGGTAGCCGTCGGCCTGGAGCTCCTCGCGCAGCTCCCGGTAGTTGTAGACGCAGCCGTTGAAGACCGCGGTCAGGCCCAGTTCGGCGTCGACCATGGGCTGGGCGGCCCGGTCGGACAGGTCGATGATCCGCAGCCGCCGGTGGCCGAAGGCGAGCGGGCCCGCCGACCAGACGCCCGAGCCGTCCGGGCCGCGCGAGGTCAGGGCCGTGTTCATCCGGGCGACCGCCGGGACGTCGGCCGTCGCGCCGTCGAATCGCAGTTCGCCGCAGAAGCCGCACATACGTGCTTCCTTTCGTCAGGAGAGAAGCCAGGTGTCCTTGGAGCCGCCGCCGCGTGAGGAGTTGACGATCCTGCTGCCCGCGGGCGCGACCCTGGTCAGGGCCAGCGGGACGACCTCGGGTTCCGCGCCGAGGCAGACGAAGGCGCGCAGGTCGACCGCGCGGGGCTCCAGCCGTCCGGCGGCGAAGGTGGGGTGGGTCGACAGGTCGACGGTCTCCTGCGCGATCCACTGGGACGGGTCGGCCAGGAGTTCGGCGCGGGCCTGGGCCAGTTCGGCGTCGGTGGCGTCGGGGCCGATGACCACGCCGTGCCCGCCGAAGCCGTCGACGGGTTTGACGACCAGTTCACCGAGCCGGTCCAGGACCAGTGCGAGCTGGTCGGGGTCGCGGCACAGGTAGGTGGGGACGTTGTTGAGGATCGGCTCCTCGTCGAGGTAGTAGCCGATGAAGTCGGGGACGTGGGCGTAGAGCGCCTTGTCGTCGCCGAGGCCGTTGCCGGGGGCGTTGGCCAGCACGACGGCGCCCGTCCTGACGCAGGCGCGCAGGCCGGGCAGCGCCTTCCACAGGAGCTCCTCCTCGATCCGCCGGTAGAGGACGTCGATGGCGTGGTCGCCGGCGTGGACTCTGCCGTGCGCGTCGATGCGCAGGTCGGCGGGCTGGACGAGGGCGATGCCGAGTTCGGCGGCGAGCAGCCGGTGCTCGTAGTAGGCCGAGTCGGACGGCCCGGACGTCACCAGCGCGACCTCGCTCGACTCCCGGGTGAGGGCGCCGCGCAGCACCGCCAGCGCACGCCGCGGCGCGGGCGTCGGCACGGCCCTGACCAGCTCGGGCATGACGCGGGCGGCGAGCCACCGGTTCGCCATCGCATAGCCGAGACCGGACGGGACGCGCAGGTTGTCCTCCAGCACGAACCACTGGCCCGCGCCGTTGCGGACCAGGTCGGTCCCGGTGACGGTGCAGCGGATCAGGCCGGGCGCCACCAGGCTCCCCTCGGGTTTCAGCCCCGGCGAGGAGGTGATCAACTCCTCTTCGACGACGCCGTCGCGGACGATCTCCCGCGCCCCGTAGGCGTCGTGGAGGAACGCCTCGAGGGCGCGCGCCCGCTGGGTCAGGCCCGCCTGGAGCGCGTTCCAGTCCTCGCCCGCGACGATCCTGGGCACCAGGTCGAACGGGAAGAGCCGGTCTTCGGCGTCGTCGGTGCGGAAGGTCATGCCGAGCGCGCGCTGCACGTGGTCGCGCTGCTCCTCGCGTTCGGCGAGCCCGCCGGGGCCGAGCCGTTCCAGCGCGGTCAGGACCAGCCCGTAGGGTCTGCGGGCGGACCTGTCGAAGACGATCGCCTCGTCGGCGGCGCTGTCGTAGCCCTCCAGCATCGCCATCACCTGGGTGCGCCGGGCGCCCGGATGCCCTTCGGTGTTCATCCGAGACTCGGCGACCAGCAGGTCGACGACCTCTTCCAGCCCGCCGGCGGCGAACGCGGCGCGCTGGCGTGCCGCGGAGCTGCCCCGGTCCAGTGCCCCTTCGAGGAGCTCTTCGAGCAGTTCGGCGTCGCCGGTGCTCTCCAGGGTGGGCCGCAGCCGCTCGAACAGGGATCTGACGACTCGGGCCGCGGGTTTCGGCCGTCCCGTCAGCGGGTCGACGAGTTCGCCTTCGAGTCCGGCGCGGGCCGCCCGCCAGGTCTGCGCCCGGACGAGTTCGGGCCGCACTCCGAACGGTTCGGCGGCGTCCAGCGCGTCGACGACCAGGGCCCGGAACAGCCCGGCGATGAGCGTGACGTCCTCGATCCGCGGGCAGGCGTCGGGCACCCGCAGTTCGAGCGTGGGCAGGTGCGCCGAAGGCCGCAGATCGTAGTAGATCATCCCCGGGTCGGTGATCACCCCGGATCCGATGAGGTCCTTGATGAGCTGGTCGTACTCCGCGGCGCTCCCGACGACGGGCGGCGGCCCGGTGGTCGGCCACCGCGACCACAGCAGGGTCCGTCCGCTGGCGTATCCGGTGTCGGCTCCCAGCCAGAACGGCGAGCTGGCCGACAGGGCCAGCAGCACGGGCGTCCACGCCGAGACCCGCTGGGCGACGAGCACCGCCAGGTCCCGGTCGGGCACCTCCACATGGATCTGGAGGCCACAGATCAGTTGCTCGCGGGCCAGGGACTGGTACTCCTCCAGCATGTTCTCGTACCGCGGGTCCGGTGTGACCTGCAGCGCGTCGAGTTCGACGATCGGCACAGTCCCCGCCGCGACGATCCCCAGCCCGAACCGCTCGGCCTCGGCGACGACCGCCCGCCGCAACGCCGCCAGATCCTCCACCAGATCGGCGATCCGCACGAACGGCCTGCTGTTGGTCTCGACCACCGACCGCTGCAGCTCCCCGGCGAACCTCTCCCCCGGCAACACCCCCAACAGCCGATCGGCCTTCGGCACCAACCGCCGACTCACCAGATCAACAGTATGAAACTCCTCCTCGACCCCCACGGCCACGTCATCTCGTTGTTCCCACACCGCCCCCCTATGCCCCAAATAACCCCCTTCATCCCTCCATATCCAGCCCAAATCCCAAGACCACAACCAACGATCTTCAGCCAACGCCCCCGGCAGGCCGCCCGCCACCATTTGACGTCCCGAACGGAGCGAGCACCGCCATAGGCCACGCTGAACCGTCGACATATCCCGGCTGATCGTCTTCTCTCGTCAAGAGGAAACGGGAAACACCGGAATCCGCCTTGTCGCGCCGACTCCCTCCGGCGCACGCTTGCGGACGGTGGCTCTCGGCTGTTCGGTCAAACGGCGACGGAGGTCCACGTGGTCAGGCATCCCAACGGATTCGGGGAAGAGTTGCGGAGAAGACGGCTTGCCTCAAATCTCACCCTCGTCGATCTGGCAGGGCTCGTCCACTACAGCAAAGCTCAGCTCAGCAAAGTCGAACGGGGCTTGAAGGCGCCCAGTCGCGAGCTGGTCCGATTGTGCGATGCCGCGCTCGACGCTCGCGGAGCTCTCATCGCGCTGACCATGGAGACACCTTCGAAGACCAGAACCCCAGCGGTTACGGATACCGACGAGGTATGGATCATGCGATTGTCCACGAACGATCCGAGCCTGTTCGCGCCCCTGAGCAGGCGCCAGGCCATGGGTGTCGGCGCCGTCTCGCTGGCGGGAATGCACATAGGTAAGCCAACTCCCCTACCTGGTGCAGAGGAAGCGAACCTTCTCAGCGTTTCCCGCTCTCTCTTTGACCATTATCGGCGGCTCGGCCAATCGGTCGAGCCGAATCTTCTCCTACCCGCGCTCATCGCACAGACCCATACGCTGCGAGAGCTCTCCACCCACGCAGAGACACGCGGTCGCCGCGCATACTTGCGGCTCGGGTCGCGATACGCGGAATACGTCGGCTGGCTCGTCCAGGAGACCGGTGACGACGAAGGCGCGCTGTGGTGGACACGGCGCGCCGTCAAGCTCGCAGTCGCCGGCGACGACCACGATCTCGCGGCCTACGGATTGGTCCGCCACGCGCTCATCACGCTTTACCAGGACGACGCACCCCAGACCGTCGAACTCGCCCAGCACGCCCAGCGGAGCACGAAGTCCTTCCGCATCCGTGGTCTGGCGGCCCAGCGAGAGGCGCAGGGGCACGCCCTCGCCGGGGACTACGACGCCTGCATGTGGAGTCTGGAGCGAGCCCGCACACTCCTCGCCCGCGCCGAACCGGACCCGGACGTGCCCGTCATCGGCACCACGAACCTGGCCGACCCGGCCGAGATGGTTCGCGGCTGGTGCCTGTACGACCTGGGCCGGCCCGACGCAGCGGCCGACGTCATCGCCGGTCAGCTGGCACGAGTGCCCGAGCACGCCGCGCGGACGCGGGTGCGCTACGGCATCCGCCACGCGCTCGCCCATGCCGTCTCGGGCGAGGTGGAGCACGCCTGCGAGCTGGCCAAGGTGCTGCTCGATCCCGCCTGCCGCGTGGGTACCGCCACGATCGCCGCCGACCTGCGAAGCCTCGCACGCACCCTCGCCCGCCACCCCAAGAACCCATCAGTTCGCGAGCTGGCGCCCGAACTGGGCACCGCGCTGCAGATCGTCACTCCCAGGAGGCCTTCATGACCGAGGTATTCATCAACTACCGCACCGGCGACGGGGAAAAGACAGCGGTGGTTCTCGAAACCGCCCTGTCCAGCCGCTTCGGAGACGCCGTCGCCTTTCGTGCCGCCAAGTCCATCCCGCCCGGAGAGTCCTTCGCCGACGCGCTGCTCCGTGCGGTGCGCCGCTGCTCGGTCCTGCTCGCCGTGATCGGTCCCGCCTGGGTCAGCGACGCTCGGCTCCGCTCCAAGAACGACTGGGTGCGCCGCGAAATTCTGGAGGCGTTCGACAGCGGGGCCCGAGTCATTCCCATCCTGGAAGGCCGGCAGACCAAGCGGCTCACCACCGAGGACCTTCCGTCGCGACTTGCGCGACTGGCCAGGGTGCAATCCCTCCGTTTGGACCTGCGAGACAACGGCGCCGATCTCAAGCGTATCGGCGACGAACTCGTTGCCTTGATCCCCGCGCTCAAGGAGGCCGAGAAGGAACTCGATCAAGGCGCGGTGGGAGGCACGCGCAACTCGGCGGACGGTACCGGCTCCACCGTGCAGACCCGCGACATCAGCGGCCAGGTCGGCACCATCATCTCCGGTAACCAAGGGCAGATTCACACCGGAAGCGGCAACCTCAACACACAGAATTTCTCTGGTGACGGCGCCCTCTATGTCCAGGGCGACAACCACGACGGCGTCTCACATCGCTTCGGCGGCTCGCGCCGGTCGGAGAACGACCGTTGAACGACATGCCGGATCAGCAGTTCTTCGATAACAGAGGGTATGTCAAAAACAGCCCAGGCGACTCCTTCGTCATCATCCTGAACTCGCTCCTGCGCGATGCGAAGGGCAGGACCCCCAGAGAACAGGCAACCGACGAGCTGCGTTCGCTGTACCGGCGTTTCGTCCATCCTCCGGGCTTCGACCAGGCACAGCGGGTCCTCGAATCCCATCGCACGGTGTTCCTGGACGCACCGCACGGAAGCGGCGGGAGAGCGGCGGCAAGGATGTTGCTCTGGCCGCTGGCCTCGGCCGGGGCCGGGCTCCACGAGCTGGTTCTGCAGGATCCCGCCGAGGGGGCCCTCATCAACCTCACCCATGTCGGAGACGAGGACCTGATCTGGCTCGATCTGTCTCTCGCTGAGCCCTCGACCTGGAATGCCGTCCGCCCTGAGCTCTCCCAGCTACGAGAAACCGTCCAGCAGCGCTCGGCCCATCTCGTCGTCCTCCTGCCCTATTCCTCGCAGGAGCTGGGGTTCGAACTCGGCGAATATCGGGCGCGGATCAAGCCTCCCGCTCTCGACGAGGTCTTCAAGCGCTGCCTGCGGCTCAAAGGCTTCCTCCCAGACGAGGTACCCGCGGGAACCGGACTTCCCGAGAATGCTCGCTCACTGGAAAAGGTCGCGGAGTTCGTGGACCTCGTCGCCGAGGCACGCGACGGAGCTGCGGGCCAGGGCAGCTTCTCCGCCTGGTATGCCGAAGCGTCCAAGGCATTGTCCGGCCGAGTGGAGGACGTCGCGGCCCTGGTCAAGGAATTGAAGCAGGGTACGCAACGCGCGTTCCTCCTCGCCGCCGCCATGCTCGAAGGAGTACACGCCGACACCGTCCAGGCGGCCGCCGTCGCCTTGCAGCGGATGGCCGAGCACCCCGATGACACAGTGCCGATCTTGGAGAGGGCAACCCTGGACGTCCGGCTGGCGGAAGTGAAGGCCGAATTGGACGCCGGCGGCCGTATCCGGTTTCAGAGACTGAACTACGCGGCGGCGGTGCGTGCCTACGCTTGGACCCATATGCCGGGGCTCCGCACGGCGCTGGTCTCGTGGATGAAAGACCTCGCCGGGTGGCCAGCCCTCGAAGACGAGGAGAGAACGGAGCTGATCCGGCGGTTCACTCGGCAGTGCCTGAACGATCGGTACCGGTCGACGCTGACGGACCTCATCGGCCACTGGACCGCTGGCCAGGCGAGTGCTCCCCAGGTCAAAGCCGCGGCCATGGTGCTGCTTCACGGACTGCAAGATGCCGACCAGGGCCGATTCTTCCGCGGGCAGATCTACGACTGGTCACGCAAGCGCGACCTGTCCCGACCGCTCGTAGAAGTGATCATCGCGGTGTCCCGAGACGAGATCGCGGTCAGTCATCCCGATCAAGCCGTGGTCCGGCTTCATCGTCTGGTCCGCAACGGCCACGACCTCGCCCGCGAGACCCTGCTCGAGCTGGTCACTGGGAATAGGGCGCTTCGCCGCCAGTTGCTGCAGCGGTTGACCGACCGACGCTTCGGCGCGGGAGCAGTAGCCGACCTGGGTCTCTTCCTGGACATCGCGGACCCTGTGGCGCTGACTGCCCTGGGGCCCAGCGGTCGCTCCCTCATCGACCTCAACACCGTGCACGGGCAGCTCATCGTCGGCTGGGAGCTCGTCTTCTCAGCGGGCCCTCCGGAATCGTGGGTTCCGCTGGCCGAACGATGGCTCGAACTCGCCGCCTCGGACCGCAGCCATATCGACGACCTGCTCAACGCGATGGTCACGGGCGGCGCACGGCATACGGACGCTTTGAGCCGTCTCTACCGGATGGCGCAGCGCCCTGATCTGCGCCCCCTTCTCGGCGATCCCCTCTTCGCCAAGATCAATGAAGCCCAAGGTCTGCTCGTCGCAGACGTCTAGAAAGGAAACACCCTTGAGTAGACGCCGCAGCGCGCTTTTCATGTGCTCCGTATCGGTCGCCGCCCTGCTGACATGGGGACTGGTCGGGCTCGCCCCCCGATCGGTATGGATTCCGACCGTCCTGGTCGTGGGGTTCGTCGCCGTGGCGATACTGCTGGCGTACGGCGCCAACGGCCGGGCGGTCCGTCCCGAAGCCGAGGTTCCCTTCGACCGCCTCCCTGCTGAATTCGGCGAGCACCAGGCCCTGATGATCACCGATGTCCCACTTCCCAGTCGGCGGGAGGACTACTCCTTCCTGTTCTCGGCGACCGTGCTCTGGTCGCCTCTGACGGAAGATGAACAACCGGACCTGCATCTGCCCGCCCTCGCGGTCGCCGCCGTCCTGGGCCGGGCCCGCGACATCGCCCGGCAGTGTGACCCTGATCAGGCCGCGCTCGTCCGTTATGAACTGGGCAGCGAGCTCGGCAAGATGCAGCCCGACGATGCGCGGTCGGTGCGGGCGATGGCCAGGTCGATCCGGCTCTTCCTCCCCGAGAGGGACCGGGAACGGCTGGTCAAGTTGGCCACGCTCCGCAAGGAGAAGGCCATGTGGGAGCACGAGCGCAAGTATGAGCAGAGCAGACGGGAGTACCTCGGGGAAGACGTCCTGAAGGACACCGGAAGTGCCGTCGTCTGGTGGCTCTCCCGGAACGACGAACAGGTGGAGAAGACGGTCCAGGACATCGATCTGCTCGCCCAGCTCGCGTCCGCAGCCAACAACACCTACCTTCCCGACGCTTTCCAGCCCCACCCGCCCGACCTCGAGCATGATCCGGAACAGCGGTCTCCGGTCGACCACTTCGACGCCTTCATGCGCTCCATGGGCATCGATCACGACCATCCCGAACGGCCATTGATGAGCCGGCGGTTCAGGGAAGTGGTGAGCCGACACGGCATTCACGAGGTGGCGGACGAGATGAGCCGCCGCTTCGAGATCCTCGACGACCTGCCGCCGGATTCCGACGCCGCACCTCCGTCCGAACCGGATCCCAGGTGAGGGGATCGAGTCGCCGAACCACGCCGCTTGTCCAGACCGCGTCCCTCGCCGGCTTGTGCTTGGCAGCCATCGCTCTGTCCTACCGGCCGCTGCTCCCGGCGTTCCCGATCGTGCTGCTGCTGCTCGTGCTCCTGCTGCTCGGCCAGGGATATCTGATCGGGCGGGAGCACCGCCATCGGAGGAGAAGGCAGGCGAGCCGGGAACTCCGCGTGGACCGGCAGCCTGATCCATCGACGAGGGCTCCCCAAGACTTCCCCGGCTTCCTGGAGCCCACTGCGGGCCTGCGCCGCTCCCTCGGCGACCCGGTCGACCACCAGGGACGACTGCGCGCCAAGGGGGTCCGGTTGGCCGCGACGCCGCTCCTCGCCACCACCATGTTGTCGATCCAGATGGTCTTCCTGCCCGGGGGTGGCGCAATCGCGGTGGGGCTGGCCGCCGCCGAGTGCGCGGCGCTGCTCGTCATGTTGGAGACGATCTGGTCGGACCGGCGGCCCGCCCACACCTGGGTCACGAGCCGTATGCGAACCGAACTCTTCCGGCGCGAGATGTACCTCGTCCTGGCGGCGACCGGACCGTATCTCGGCGCCACTCAGGATGAGGTGGAGCGCGTCCGCGACGCCCGGATCAACTTGCTGATCGAAACCGAGGGCGCCTGGCTGGACCAGCTCGCTTCCCTGACGGATCGGGACCGTCTGTCCGGGGAGCGTCCCTGGATCGACCTGGTCTGGCAGGCCGGCCCTCGCCCAACCGACTCTGACACGGTGGAGCGTATGCGCACCTACCTGGAGTATCGGATCAGGCGCCAGATCCTCTTCTTCCGACTGGGCGCGGAGAAGGCTGAGCGCACCGAGAACGTCCTGGGTGGAACTGCGAAGGTCTCGGTGCTGGCTGGTCTCACGGTGGCCCTCGTCTACGCCACGGCGCTGGCGAACGGACAGCAGTTGGGCCGGCAGCCAGGCTCGATGGCCGTGGGGATCCTCGCCCTCTCGGCGGCGATCATCCCGGCCCTGTGCAACGGCGTCCTAGCCCTTCAGAGCCTCTTCTCCGCCCAACGCCTCGCTGGCTCCTACCTGGTGGCTCACACCGAGCTCGTCCGCCACGAGAACACCCTGGTCGGCCTCATCGCCGACGCCGCCGCGCCCGACACCGCCACCCGCTTCCGAGCTCTGGCCCTCCACGTTGAGACGACACTCACCCAAGAACTCCTCCGCTGGCGCCTCCTGACGACCAAACCCGAATTCGACCCCGCCATGTGAGTGCCAGACATCGGCCCCACGGTCGCTCAACCACGCGCTGCCGTCGGCGGCGCCATCGCGCTGATTCTGGCGGCGCGCGAAATCATGGTGGGTGTCCGGCATGGCGCGAATGCCGCGCCCACGCGTGCACGGGGAGCACCTCTCCCGAGGGACCCTCCCGCTGCTCGGTCAGCGGGCCAGGAGGAGGCCACAGCTGTAGGCGCGGGCGTGGCCGAGGCCGGTGGTGAGGGTGGAGACGAAAGCTTCTGGGGAGGTGATGGTGAGGGTGCCGCGGAGTTCGGCTCGGGTGATGCGGAGGTTCTTGTGTGGGGACGGGCTGGAGGCGGCGGGGAGCATACGGGCGGAGATGGCGTCCGGGGATGAGGTGGCGCCTATCCAGAGCTTGGGGTCGGCTGGGGCGGAGCCCAGGCGGTTCATGAACCAGGTCTTCACATGGGCGGGGGTGGTGTGGCCGGCGCGACGGCCTCGGGGGCGGGCACCAGGTGGGCCGGGCGCGGGAATGGTGCGGGTGGCGTTGACGACTGTGCGGAAGCCGACGGTATCGCCCGTTGTGAAGGTGCGGTCGACGGTGAGGATTTGGGGTTTGTCGAGGAGGGCGGCGTGCGGGATACCGCTCCAGTCCCCGGGGACCTTGGACTGGACGACCAAGACGAGTGATGCGTTCTTCAGGTCGACTGCCCAGGTGGAAAGGATCCCCATCTGGGCGCGGGGATCGCTACTCCCCTCTTCGACCCAGCCGTAGAAGCCGCTCATGACGGTCCGGTGCATCTCGTGGGCATCCATGAGGGACTTCGCGACGAACGGATGGCGGGCATCGAGCGTCAGGATGGAGTGGGTGGCGACAAAGCGGGCTGTCCTCTTCACTGGATAATGTCCCATGGGGCGGCGTTCGGGGTGATCGGGATGCGCTGCCGGATCTCCCAGCGTGTGGAGTGGGTCCTGTGCAACGGATCGAAGCTCACCGGCTGGTCATTGACGGGGAGTGCGCCTCGGGTCGTCGGCGGAGTTTCCAGCCAGGCCCAGGGCCGCGCTCGGGTGGGCCCTTCGCCGGTCGCGGCTGAGAGTCCTCCGTCTACAGGGAGCAGCTGCATCCCCGAGAACGCCTCCTCAAGGGTGCCCGGCAAGATGCCTGCGGCGATGGTTCCCGAAGGCGGACAGGACTTGCGGCCGAGCCACAAGAGGGCCTTCGGATGCTCCAGCGCGTGGGCGACCTCCTCCAGGAAATCCCTCTCGGAGTGCTGGAGGCCGGTGACAAAGGCCGCGTCGGAGAGATACCTCCGCTCGGTGATCATGGCGTTGCGGGTGACGGCGCCTGAGACGAGCGTCCCGGACTCGGGATCGGAGGCGGTTCCCTTCGGAGCTCCATACCAGTCGGCCAGTTCGTGGCGGCCGAAGACGTCGCCTTGCGCGGCATCGAGGCTGGCTGTCACGGCTCGTGCGCGGCGGTGGTCGGTGATGACGTCGCGGGGGCGCAGCGGATAGGCGCCTCCGCCGACGGTGTGGTAGTCGCGGGTGGGGACCCCGGGATGGTCCGCGCGGACCCCGAACCTGGTCTCGGCGAGCTTCCGGCCACACGCCCGCTCGCAACCGCAGCCTCGTGCGCAGTCGCACGGGGCGTCGCATCCGCAGTCGATCTCACATGCGTTCAGATCGCCAACGTGGCCAACGTCCAGGGCCGCCGCGCACATGCCGATGACCGCGGACTTGGTGGGACGGCTGCGGGAGTCCCGGCGGGAGAATCGGGAATCCACCCCCCAGGATTGGAGGGGCCCGGCGAGCCTGACGAGAAGGACATGGCTCACCCCGTCAGCTCCTCGATCGTCGTGGTGCGGGTGGCGCCCAGCCCGACGAGGCCGTTGAGGACGCCATCGATCTCCGGGTCATAGGTGAGAACCCGTACGGTGCCGATGTCGGGACGACGTTCCTGGACGAAGCGATGATGGTCGAGCAGTCGCTTCGCTGCCGCGCGTCCTGCGGGTCCTTCACCGCCCTTGTCCTCGGGGCTCTCGTCCACCGGCCTTTGGAAGGCCGCCGCGTAGTTATATGGACGCTCTCCTTCGAAAGCCAGGACGAGACCCGGAAGCGAACCCGTGGACGCAGTCGAGTTCCGCTTCGCCTCGGGGAACGCCTCGACGAACGCGTTGACGAACTCCCGCTCCGCGGCGACGGACAGTTCCTCGGCCTCGTCTTCGGACATCCCCGCGGCGCGCAGGTTGGTCCGGAGCCTTCGGCGATCCAGGACCGCGTGACGGTAGAACGTCCCGGAGATGAGGGACTGGTAGCCGGTCATCCCGGCGCCTCCGTCGTCGGCAGCGTCCAGGAAGTCAAGCGCGTTCCGCTTACGGTCGAGTTTCGCGTCGTCAGCAGCCGCGTAGAAGTCGTCGATCTGTTCGGCTTCGTGGACCGTGAAGCTGTGCGCGCTCTGCACGGCTCCGTCCACGTTCGGGGACTCCGGGATCTCGGCGAGAAAGCGTCCGTAGAGAGCGATGTCAATGGCGTCCCGCGGGGCCAGCGCTGTGAGGATCGTCGTACGCGTTTCCTTGGGCAGCGGTGGCAGGGACACGGCAGGCGCGTCGGCCGGCTTGGCCGCGCCCCGCTTCGGCTTTACTGCCGCCTGTTGAGCCTTGTCGTATTCGGCCATCCATTCCCGCAGCGTCCCGCCATGGGAGTGGAGGTGGGCGGCGATCCGCGCTCCCGCGTCCGAAGGCGCGAAGAGCAGGACCTTCGTTCGGTTCGCGACGCTGACCTTGGTCGGGTCCCCGAACTTGAGACCGACCGCGTTCAGCACCGCCCTGGCCATCGCGATCGCTTCGGCCTCGTCCCAGCGGTACTGAGCCACCAAAGCCCGTCCGGTGATGAGCGCCCACTCGCGGGTACGCGTCCCTGTCGAACGTCCCGCCAGAGCCCCGACTCCCTGGTTCGCCCGCTCGCGCGCGTGAACGCGTTCGGCGCGCCGGCGTGCCTGGCTGGTGATCATGTGCCGCTCGACACCGCCGTACACGATCGTCTTGGGCGACCCGTTCTCGTCCCGCACGGGCAGAACCGCGACGAGCGTCTCCAGCAGATGGAGTGAAAGGTAGGGGCTGCGGGCGGTGTCGGTCACTGCGTCCCTTTCGAAATCGTCCTGGTGGTGTCGTGGTCAGCGGTCGAGGCGGACGGGTTGTAGAAGTCCACAGCCCAGCGGTAGGAGACCCGTGCTTTGCGGTCGTGCCATCGTCCGAGATCGGCCGCGAGCTGCGCCCACGACGGCGGAGGCTCCTCGCAGGAGCGCAGCCGCACGATCGCGTGCTGAAGGTGCCGCCATGGAATGCGCCTGCTGGCGACGACCCGCTCGACGAGACGACTCGCCCCGGGGTCGTTCGGGCCGCGCCCGATACTGCTGCCGATCCTGCGGGCCGCCGCGCCGAGGCTGCCCGTCCCGGGAGACGGGCTCGACATGCCGCGGTGGTAAACGGCGAACAGGAACGCCACCTGCGCGAACAGCTCGCGCTGGTCGAGGTCGAACCACCCCGCCATGATGTGGGCGGGTGTCTCCAAGCCGGCGTGACGGAGCTTGGCGAGCTCGCCGTAGTCGCGGTTGCGAACGAGCGTCGTCAGCCAGGTCTCCAGCTGCTGTCCCGGATCGTCTTCTGTGCTCATGCACGCCCTCCATGGAGGTCGAGGAGTTCCCGCGGGGCTTTCGCTCCGGTCAACTCCCGGTCGAAGCGGCCCAGGGCCTCAGTCCGTGCGCGGAAGCCGCGAGGGTTGGACGGCAGGGAGTCGAGGCGCCGGATAAGGAACGCGCGGGCCGCCATGGCGACCGTGGAGGCGTACTCTGCCACGGACTCCCCCACCGGATAGCCGCGAGCGGTCTCATCGAGGAGGATGTTGAAGGGGTCTTCCGTCGCCTGCCAGTGCTCGTCGCGCACGTCGAAGCCGGCTAGCTGCTGTGCCTTGTCCGACGGCTTGGGGTTCGGGTACCAGATCTGCCATGCGGCGAAGGCGGCGAGATCAAGGCTGCGTGCCACGTGTTCGGCGATCTGCGAGCCCTTCCAGGACGCGTCCTGCAGGTTCTTCTCGAAGCCGGGCGAGTAGGGGAAGTAGCTGGACACCCACTTCACGGCCGTCGTCTTGTTGGTGATGAGACCGACCGCCTGCAACTCGATCAACGGGCCGGCCGCTGGGTCTTCGGCAGGAGGCAGCCGTATCAGGCGTCGGTAGAGGCCCTTCGGCTTCGCCTCTCGCGCGACCGACGCGTAGAGGGCGTGGGCCTCCATCCACAGCGCGCGCGTCGGGGACGGCCACAGCGGCTTCGATTCCCCGTCGCGTGTCTCCGACATGACCGCATCCTGAAGATGAAGCTGCGGATCCAGCGTGAGGAGCTCGCCGGCAGCGACCAGGACGCGGTCCACGACCACTCCTTCGGGCGTCATCGCCGGACGCAGGAGGACGGAACGGCCAAGAGAGCTGTGCAAGTCCGCGAAGCCGTCCACCGTCCTCGGTGGTGGTTTGACCTTGAACCCTCGTCGTTCGATTTCTCCCGTGGTCCAAGAGAGGTTGAGGTTTCCCGGTTCCTGGGTCGGGGTGAGGTTGAGCCGGAGGGTTTCACCGAGAGTGGAGCCCAGTGCGACGACCTTGATTCTGCCGCAGAGGCGTCCGGTGGCGAGATTGGTGATCGTCGGCCCGAGCGTCTTCTTGCCGGAGATGCGGGCGCGTCCGTAGATCCCGTAGACATGCTGGGTGAGCATCGCCCGGAACGCCTCGGCGGGTGACAAGGGTTGAGGATGGTTCAGGTGATGATGGTCGAAGAACAGGTTGTAGTCCCCAGCATGTTCGATGACGAGCTGTGCCGGGCCCGTCCCGTGCTCGTCAAGAAACGGTGCGAGCAGCGCGTTCTGCCCGAGCGGGCGCGTGGGGTGGAAAAGATCCCAGTCGTCCCCGTCCCGGGAAGCGAGCCAGTCCGCGACTTCGCTGAGCGACTGACCGTTCTTGGCCCAGCTCTCCCACTCGTCGTCCGATTCGGGCTGCGCCCCAGCCGCGTACACGAGGGCGAGCAGAAACTCGAGGACGGCGATTTCCTCACCCGCCGTCTTGCCGGACACCGCCCTCAGCCCGTCGGCCTGCCGGAACAGGTCGACCAAGCCCAGCTCACGGACCCGCCCGTCTAGCGCGACGACCTTGACGCACTCCCGGTAACGCGGATCCCACCGATACCGCCCGGTCCCATCCGATCCAGCCAACCCACTCCCCTAGGTCCACCTCGCCCTTAGGGAGGGAACGTAATACACAGAACGCGGCCGCGTGTGCACTTCTCAGTTAACGGGCATATGGGGAAAAGTCCCGAAGGGCACCCTTCGTAGCCGTCCCGATCGGCTGAAGGGCGAGACTACTTCCGGCGGTGGATGACGGGCCTGGTGAGGAGCGCGAGGGTAGCCCGGGCATCGCGGCGCCGGTCGGAGGTGCGAGCGATCAGCGAGGCGAGAGTGGCGACGAACACGGTGGCGGTGTAGGTGAAACCACCGGCCGCGGCAAGGAGGGCTGCGTCGGACAGGGCCGACAGGAGCGTGGTCAGGACGAGCATGACGTGCCTCTCGAACGGGGCCCGCGGTACTCGCCGGCCGATGGGGCAGACAGTGGCCGTCCAGGTTCTTTCCGGCGACATCTCGAAGCGTCGCGACACGCTATCTGGACCATGTCTAGCCTGGTCAGAGCCATTTCAAGAAACTTCATCCGGGAGCGTGATGTCGCGGGAAGAGGATGCGAGGAACAACGCGGAGAGCCTCGCGGAGCGGTTGAGGCAGCTCTGGGAGCTCGCGCGACTTGAGCGGCCGGACATGTCCCTTGAACACATCGAGTGGGCCTTGGACCTGGCTACGTCGACGCTCTCAGCGTGGTTGAAGGGAAAGAACGCTCCCAGCAAGGGCAAGGAGCAGGATTACCTCGCTCTCGTCTCCTATCTCCAAGACCTCGTCCCGGAGCACAGCCGGCGGAGGATCGAGGCGTGGAAACAGGACCTGGAGGCGGCACGGTTCGAGAGCCGTGCCCGCAAGACAGGACGACCGCCCAAAAAGGCCACTAACGAAGGTGTCTTCCTGGCCGTTTACGAAGATCTGGTCGCGGAATCGTTGGCACCGGATGATCTGGAAGGGAGAAAAGCCGAGCTGGCGGCACTAACTGCGTTCGCCCGGCAGAAGGGGGGAGGCAAGGCGGGCTACTGGTGGTGGCGAGCGCAGCCCTGGGCAGGAAAGACAGCGTTGATGGCGACGTTCATCAGGAAAATCGCGTCATCGAGGACCGCGGACGTCGTCAGCTACTTCATTTCGGCTACTCACCGGGGAGAGCCTGGAGCCGGGGCAGACCGAAAGGACTTCCTGCGACAGGTAACCGACCAACTCGCAGCCATTGTAGATCAGCCGAACTCCCGTAGGCCTCGGCTCACCCGGACGACGCCCAGGGATTCCCGGCTACTTCTTGCCCTCTACAAAGAGGCCGCCGCCGTGAGTCGAGAGCGGGGACGAACGCTCCTACTCGTCGTGGATGGACTGGACGGAGAGGACGCCACCGGGGAAAGCCAATCCATTGCGCCGTTGCTTCCGAAACCGGTACCCCCAGGAATGCGGGTGCTGGTCACCAGCCGGACCACACCGTTCGTCCCAGATGTCGAGCCCGACCATCCGCTGCGCGACCCGCAAGTCGTGAAGGCACTCACGCCATCGCCGAAAGCCCTGGCCATCCGGGACCGGGCGAGGACAGAGCTGTACAGGCTGCTCAAGTGCCCGGTAGGGTGCAAGATTCTCGGAATGATGGCAGTCGCGCATGGCGGTCTCAGCATCGACAACCTTGACGAACTGTTCAACGATCAAGACGTCACGCCTCTCCAAATCGACGAGACGCTCCGAGGGGTGAAGGGCCGGAGCATGTCACCGGAAGCGCTCGGCCCGGAGACCTATGTGCTGGCACATAGGGAGTTGAGGGAGGCTGCCCTCGAGAGAATAGGCAGAATTTCCATCCAAGCCCACGGCGACCGTCTTCGGACCTGGGCGGAAAGCTATGCAGAGAGAGGCTGGCCTGAGGAAACTCCGCCTTATCTTCTCTCAGGATATGCAACCCTGCTTTCCCGCGACGGTGACGTCGAGCGCCTACGGGCGCTCGTACTCGATCCTCGTCGACAGTATCGGATGGCGATGTCTTCCCGAACAGATCTCGCACTCTCAGAACTCGACAATCTCGCAGACCTGGCTCGGGGAATCGGTGGAGACGAACGTCTTGGCTTGTTGGCCGCCGTCGCAGCGTCACGACACTTCCTCGGCGAGCAGCAACCATCCGTCCCGCGGATCCTTCCATCGGCGTTCGCTCTCCTTGGCGATATCGACCGGGCCTTGGCCCTCGCCCGATCACCCGGTAGCGTCGAAGGCAAGGCAGCCAGGTTGGCCGACGTGGCAGGCGTTCTCGTAGAGGCCCAGGACGCGCGGGCAGCGGAGACGGCGCGCGAGGCGGCATTTTGGGTGAGCAAGTGCAGGCAACCGATCGTTCCGAGCTTCGTAGACGAGGGTGTCTTCGGACCGACCGTGGTCAACACCGCGATCGCGCTGATAGCGACAGGGCAGAAGCAGGACGCTCTCAGTCTGCTGCGGGCGGTCAACGCCTACGGGCCAGCGGTCCCCGCAGCCGCACGCGCCGCAGCGGCTCTGCGGCCACATGACCTTGCGGGGGCAGCGGAGATCCTGGACGGCCTGGAGGACTGGGCGGAGGCCATCGCTGAAGAGGACGGGCGTGGGCAGGATCTGCCAGTGGAGATATGGGCGGAAATCGCGCAAGCCGACCCCGACCGAGCGGAACGTCTGTACGACCGGATCAAGAACCACGTGAAAGCGCAGGACCCAGAGATCCTCGCGTTCGCGGCGTCCACGCTCGCGGAGATCCTTCCCGAGACCGCACGGTCCTTGGCCACCACGGCAGTGAACACGTTGACCGCGATCCTCTCGACGGCGGATGCCACACCGCTTCCCGTCCAGCTGCCGCGGATGCTCGCCCGCACGGTACGGGCGATGGTGGATACGGGCGATACGCTCGAGGAAGCGAAACGGTTCCTCGGCACTATCACAGACCTCGACTTGGGCTTCGACGTCACTCGATCCGCGCACTTCGCCCTTGACGAGACAGATGCGGATGCGGATGCGGATGCAGCGACTGACTCGGCGCTGCTCAGCCAGATGGGCACGATGAAAGAGCAGGATCGAATACCGGAGGCCAGGGGCGAGCTGGAGCGGCTCTTGTCAGAGGTTCGCGGTCATCAGGACATACCCGTGTGGCTGCCTGCTCTCGCTGAGGCAGCGGCCTTCTGCGGGATGGATGAGACCGCCGCGAAACTCGCGGCCTACATGCCAGACGACGCAGGCCGTGCCCGGCTTTTCGCCGCAGTGTCGGCAGGCTGTTCAGGCGCAGGCCGACATGAAGCGCCGCTACGCCACTCGGCCGTCGCGGAGTCCCTTCTCTCGCCGGCCGACCCGGCAGACGCCCTCGACGCGGTCGCCCAGGCGCTCGCGTTGGTGGGCAAGACCGCGTCAGCTCAGGCCCTTGTCGGCTTCCCCACGGGCGAGACCAGAGGGACCCGTCACGAGACCGAGCACCGGAGCACCGTGATCGCTGCCGGGTTGCGAGCACATCGCCCAGACGACGCAGAAGGCATTGTCCGTGCTCGCCTTCTCCAGCTCGGGCCTTCCGGAAGCCGCTTCACCCCACTGCACGAGCTGGCGGCGCTGCTACTCGGCGTGGAAACCACTGCAGCTGATACCTACGGGCGACTACAAGACGTCCTTCTGAAGAAACTCCAACGTCAGCCGCAACGAAAGTTCGACGACCTGCTTGTGCAAGCGATCCTCTGCATCTCCGACGAGGGGTACGGCGATGTCCAATCTCCGCTGGAAGAACTAGAACGCCAAGCGACAAGCGCCTCAGCTCATCCCCTGCGCATTGCGGGTTACGCCGTCGTACTAGCCCTGCTAGGCGACTTCGCGGCCGCCGGACGCGTCGCGCAGCGCCTCGGCGGAGGCGAAGCATTCGCTGCGGCAGCCGGGCAGGCAGCCGGCATACCCGTGCTACTCGCGGACGCGCACGGCGGCACCGACAACGTGACGACCACGATCCGCGCACTGGCTCACTTTCTCGTTCCGCAAGCCCCACGAAACATAGAACAAGCGCAGAAGTTCCTCCAAGAGTCGCTCAACGGCTCCGGATGGCATCATGCGCTTACCCCACTCGCGCGCTCGGCACCCACCAGCATCGCTGAGGTGCTCCGCATCACCGAAATCCATCTTGGCGATGACCCCTCGAGCAGTAACCTCATGAAGCCGTAGTCAGGCTCATGCCAATCTACGCTCGCAACTAAAGGCCCGCGCCAGAAGATCCCAAGCTGACGGTACGAACGCGCCTCATCGCTTCGTGATGCGGGTCGGCTTCTTGGTGCGAACAGAGATTTCTTTATCCCCGCATACGCGGGGAGCAGGTTTTTCCTTTCCTCCACACTGGGAGCATTCCTGCGCGCGCAGGAAGAAGAAACCCTCAACGCATTTTAACGGGGTGTCGAATTAACCCCGCGTCGAGGAACGATCTTCATCGTCGGGATAATCGAAGCGCCCGCTGATACGAGCCCCGCGATGATCACCTCTGGCCACGGATGATGCGCCAGATAAGCCAGAACGCCCACGACCGTCCCGGCAGCGATGACGATTGCCACCACCAGGAGCGTATACCCATCAAGGGCTGCCGGAGGCTCTACCGAGGACATCCATATTTCCTTCCTCTACACTGTTGAGTCCCGCACATGGAGATCATGCTAGGCAGGACGGAGGAGCGGAGAGGGGAGCTTTGCCAAACTAGTTTGAATCAGCGGCGACGCGCCCTCGCAGCGGACTGTCCCGCTGCCGCGGTAGCGCACAGAGCGGCCCTCAGGATCATCGTCTGCGTGCGGGAAAACTCTGCCTGTTCGACGCCGACCAACACGTCGCAGGGATCATCCTCGCGTGCGCGGGAGCGCAGAAGCCGACCTTCGTCTTTAATAACCCGAAGATGCGGTTCCTTAACTTACTTGCCGCTGCTCGGCCGGATTTCGGGTGGGGCGAAAGCCGTCCGGCTGGGGTAGCGGTGGGGGGCTCGGGGCGACCGGACGACAGGGGTTGCGATGGGGTGGTACTTGCGAAGCAGAGGCGGGACCTGGAGCTATCGCCGTGTAGTTCGACCACGGCGATAGCACCGAGAGGCCATCTGAACTGAGATTCCAGGTCGGGTTAGATGCCGAGGCCGCGGCCGATGATTTCTTTCATGATTTCGGTGGTGCCGCCGAAGATGGTTTGGATGCGGACGTCTTGGTAGGCCTTGGCGATGGGGTATTCGGTCATGTAGCCGTAGCCGCCGTAGAGTTGGAGGCAGCGGTCTACGACGTTTTTGAGCATTTCGGTGTTCCACCATTTGAGCATGGCGGCGTTCTCGATGGTGAGGGAATCGGTGGCGTCCTGGAGGATGCACTGGTCGGTGAAGGCGCGGGCGACCGTCAGTTCGGTCTTCATTTCGGCGAGCTTGAAACGGCTGTTCTGGAACTTGCCGATGGGGCGGCCGAACGCGGTGCGGGTCTTGCAGTATTCGAGGGTCTGCTCGAAAGCGGCCTCGGCGGCGGCGAGGGCCGTGACACCGATGGACAGGCGTTCACGGGCCAGGTTCTGCATCAGGTAGATGAAACCGGCGCCCTCCTCACCGAGGAGGTTCGCGGCCGGCACCCGGACGTTGTCGAAGAACAGCTCCGCGGTGTCCTGAGCGTGCATCCCGATCTTGTCGAGGTTGCGGCCGCGTTCGAAACCGGGCATGTCGCGTTCGACGACCAGCAGCGACACCCCGTGGGCGCCCGCGGACGGGTCGGTCTTCGCGACGACGATCACCAGGTCGGCGAGGATGCCGTTGGAGATGAAGGTCTTCGAACCGTTCAGGACGTAATGATCGCCGTCCTTGATCGCGGTGCTCTTGATGCCCTGCAGGTCGGAACCGGCGGACGGCTCCGTCATCGCGATACCGGTGATCAGCTCGCCGGAGCAGTAGCCGGGGAACCAGCGGGCCTTCTGCTCGTCGGTGGCGAGCTGGCGGAAGTAGCCGCCGTTGATGTCGTTGTGGACGGCGAACCCGGGGCCGCTGACGCTTGCGCGGGCCAGTTCCTCGTTGAAGACGACGTAGTAGCGGTAGTCGTCGTTGCCGCCGCCGCCGAACTCCTCGGGCATGTCGATGCCGAGCAGCCCGGCACGGCCCGCCGCCAGCCACACCTCGCGCGGGACGATGCCGTCCTTCTCCCACTGCTCGTGGAACGGGGTGATCTCCTTCGCGATGAAGGACCGCACCATGTCGCGGAACGCCTCGTGCTCGTCGGTGAAGATCTCGCGCGCCACGCCGTACTCCCAAGGTAAGTGCTTACTGACAGGCGCAGAATAGCACTACCCGATGAGCATCCTCGAACGTGTGCTGACAATCTGTCTCGTTGCTGGGAACGTGTGCCACGCACGCCACTCGATCCCCCGCCTGACCTGGCGGACCATCACCCCGGACAGGGCGTCGGGCTGGCCGGGGAAGCCCGCCGCGAGGGTGTCGTCGCGGCCGCTCAGATAGCGGCGCAGGAACGCGACGGCCCGGGTGAAGTCGGCGTAGTCGCGCCGGTAGACGTCGGCGGTGAAGGAGACCGACCAGCCGGCCACCTCGCGTCGGAGCTGGTAGGGCAGCGGCCCCTCCAGCCCGTCCAGCGGGGCGACGGTCTCGATGACGGGCCCGGCGATCACCTGGTGGCCGGAGCCGAGCAGCCGCAGGTCGACCTCGACCCCGGCGACCCGCCTGGTCCGCTGGGCCAGGGGGTCGATGCCGGGTTCGTCGAGGGTGTAGGCGAGGGCGTCGGCGCGCACGTCGACAAGGGGGCGTGCCAACTCCAGCATTCGGGCCTTCCCAGGATTTACGGGGCGTTGGCCTGAATTGTAGGAAACTCCGGGAGTCAGGTCACCAGTCGTGCGGCGGCGGCCGCGATGCGCTCGTCCGTGGCCGTCAGGGCGATCCGGACGTGCCGGGAGCCCGCCGTGCCGTAGAAGTCGCCGGGTGCGACGAGGATGCCCAGCTCAGCGAGGTGCGCGACCGTCTCCCAGCAGGGCTCGTCGCGCGTCGACCACAGGTAGAGCGACGCCTCGGAGTGGTCGATCCGGAATCCGTGCGCCTCGAGCGCGGGCTTGAGCACGGCGCGGCGGGCCGCGTACCGGGCGTGCTGCTCCTTGACGTGCTGGTCGTCGGTGTAGGCGGCGGCCATCGCGGCCTGCACCGGCGCCGGGACGATCATGCCGGCGTGCTTGCGGAGCTCCAGCAGCCGCTTGATCAGCGTGAGGTCCCCGGTGACGAACCCGGCCCGGTATCCGGCCATGTTCGACCGCTTCGACAGGCTGTGGATCGCGAGCAGCCCCTCGTGGGAGCCGCCGCAGACGTCCGGGTGGAGGATCGAGACGGGCTCGGGCCCCTCCCACACCAGCTCGATGTAGCACTCGTCGCTCACCACGACGACGCCCCGCTCCCGCGCCCACGCGACGACCTTGCGCAGGTGGGCGGCGGGCAGCACCTTGCCGGTCGGGTTGGACGGCGAGTTCAGCCAGACGATCTTGGGGGTCTCGGGGCCGAGCTTCAGCAGCCCGTCCGTGGCGACTCCGCGCGCGCCCGCGATCCGCGCGCCGATGTCGTAGGTCGGGTAGGCGAGCTCGGGAAAGACGACGGTGTCGCCGGGGCCCGCGCCGAGCAGCAGCGGCAGCCAGGCGACGAGCTCCTTGGTGCCGATCGCGGGCAGCACCGCGGCCGGGTCGGCGGCGATGCCGAGGCG
>NZ_BAAGZI010000032.1:0-30156 GCF_054778695.1 Actinocorallia lasiicapitis | reverse complement strand
GCGATCTCCTCCAGCGCGTCCATCGGGCCGGCCAGCCGGGCGGCGAGATCGTCCGCGGCGGCCGTCGGCGCGACGCCCCGGGGCAGCCGTTCGAACAGCCGCCGGCCGAGCCTGTCCTCCAGGGCCTTCAACTGGGTCGTGACGGTCGGCTGCGACAGCCCGACCAGCCGGGCGGCGGCCGTCAGCGATCCGGCCCGGTAGACGGCAAGAAAGGTCCTCAACTGCGCCAAGTCGAGCGAGCCATAGGAATTCCGATAGATCACATTGATTAGTCTATTTTGTGGCTTTAGTTCTCCGGCCTACGCTGAGGCACATGTCGAAGATTCTCACCGTGGTCACCGGGGCCACCTCCTGGACGCTCAACGACGGAACCCTCCACCCGACCGGCTACTGGGCCGAAGAACTGCTCGTCCCCTACCGGGCGATGCTCGAGGCAGGCCACGAGGTCGACTTCGCGACGCCCGGCGGGGTCGTCCCCGTCGCGGATCCGGGCAGTCTGGCCCCCGAAGCCAACGACGGCCAGGACGTCGTCGACGAGCTCGCCGAGATCCCCGGCCTGGCCGCGCCCCTGAAGCTCGAGGACGTGGACGTCGCCGGCTACGACGCCGTCTTCTATCCGGGCGGCCACGGCCCGATGCAGGATCTGGCCGTCGACGAGACGTCGGGCCGGCTCCTGGTCGCCGCCCTGGACTCGGGCAAGCCGCTGGCCGTCGTCTGCCACGGCCCGGCCGCGCTGCTGGCCGCCGTCCGTCCCGACGGCTCCCACGCCTTCGCCGGACGCGAGCTCACCGGCTTCTCCAACGCCGAGGAGACCCTGGCCGGGCTGGCCGACAAGGCGCCCTGGCTGCTGGAGGACCGCCTGACCGCGCTCGGCGCCGACGTCCGGGTCGCCGCGCCCTGGACCCCGCACGTCGTCGTGGACGACAACCTGATCACCGGCCAGAACCCGCAGTCCGCGGCTCCGCTCACCGCGGAACTCCTGAAGTGGCTCGCCTGACGCCTCAGCGGGGGGTGAGGCGGACCACCGGGTAGGCGCGGTCGGTCTTGGACTGGTACTTCGCGAGCCGGGGCTGGGCGGCGGTGATCCGCGTCCACGCCTGGTCGCGCTCGGGGCCGTCGAGGACTTCGGGCCGGACGGGCAGCGGCTCCCGGCCCGGCAGTTCGATCGTCGCGCGGTCGGGGGCGCCGACCAGGTTGAGATGCCAGTCGGGGTGGCGGTCCTTGCCGCCGGAGCCGACGACCAGCCATGCGTCGTCGCCGTCGGGGAACCAGGCCACCGGGGTCTCGAACGGGGTGCCGCTGCGCCGCCCGACCGTGTGGAGGACCAGCACGTCCATGCCCATGAGGGTGCCGCGGCCACCGCGGATCTTCCGGTTCATCCGGGCGTTCATCCGGTGCTGCATCCACCGGGAGAACCCGGTGTGCCCACTCGTGCCTGCCATGGTCTTCCTCCGCTCCGTCGTCTGACTTCAACGTTAGGAGCGGACCGCCCGCGAAGGCTTCTCCGTTCCTGACCGTTCGGCTCGGCGTCAGATGACGCCGAGCGACCGGCCGCCCTGGTCGCGGCGCGCGCCCTTGGCCCAGGTGATCAGTCCGGCGCAGAAGGACAGCCCGAACGTCAGGACCAGCAGCACCAGTTCGGTGTAGCCGATCGACCGCATGAACGTGCAGAGCGCGACGACGCTGGCCACCGACATCGCGAAGCAGAGCACCATCAGGCAGGTGCTCCACCGGCGGGACCGTTCGCGCGCGACCGGAGCGGCCGCCGCCGCCTTCTCGGGCTCCTGCCGCTTCAGCCCGCGCGCCTCGAGCCGGTCGACGAAACCCTCCCAGACCGCCTCTTCGAACGTCGTGCTGAACTCGACGCTCAGCAGCCGCTGCCGCTCCGCCCCGTCGACCCCGGTCGCGACGAACACGACGGACTCCGCGAACGGCACCATCTCGACCTTCGCCTCGGCGGGCGACCCGTCCTCCGGCTCCCTGGCCCGGAACTCCGCCCAGCACGAGGCGAGCAGGCCCGCGAGTTCCGCGACCCGCTCCCCCTTGATCCGCTCGCCGGGCGTCCCCGCCAGCAGCCGCTCCATCCGCAGCGGCGACGGCCCGTACAGGCAGGCGGCCGCGACCTCGACGGTCAGCCTGTCCCCGACCTCCTCGTCGGCCAGCAGCCAGTCCGGGCTGTAGGTCCCTTTTCTGAGCCGGGGCACCGACACCGAGACGGCGCCCGCGCACGTCTCCCATTTCTGGGTCCGGTAGCCGTTGCGCCGGTCGGTCCTGGTCTGGGCCCGCTCCCCCAGCGCGGCCCCGCAGATCGCGTCGGCGTCCGCGCCCATGACCGCTTCGGCCAGCACCACGAGCATCCCCCGCAGCAGCTCCGGCTCCTGCTCCTCCAGCCGAGCCGCCAGCCAGAGCTCGGGCTCCCTCTCGATCCCCACGTAGCAGGCAATACCCACCACAATCACCCGTAACCTTGGGTAGTCAGGCGTCGTCCGCCGGGTCGTCCTCGCTCTCGCCCGGCACCATGCGGTGCAGGCCCTTGCGGTCGTAGTACTCGGTCATCGTGAACCCGAGGACCAGCGCGACGATGATGCCGACCGCCATCATCGTCCAGGCGCGGGTGAGCCCCGCCTCGGCCTGGGCGTCGAAGTAGAGGATCGACCGGACGCCCCCGCTGACCTGCCGCATCGGCTCGAACTCGCCGAGGAAACGGTAGAACTCCGGGGTCGCCTCCAGCGGAATGGAAGCCCCCGACGAAGGCAGCGCCAGCGCGATGAACACGAACATCGCCACGATCTGCCCGATCCCGCCGAACACCGCGTTGATGGCCTGCACGCCGAGCCCCAGCGAGAGGCAAGCGCAGTAGGAGAAGATCCACAGCAGCGGCAGGTGCGCGGAGTCCATCTTGAGCAGCGTGATGGTCGCGAACATCAGCAGCGAGACGAGGCCCGCCGTGAGCACCGCCGTCATCAGCATCTTCGCGAGCAGGGTCTGCGTGCGGCCGATCCGGACCGTCTTGTGCCGGAAATGCCAGGGCCCGACCTCGCTGTCGGCGTACCCGAGCGCCGTGTCGACGCCGTTGTGCACGATGTTCGCCGAAAGGAACCCGATCAGCACCAGCAGCAGCGTGTAGTAGAACGCGCTCAGCCCGAGCCCGCTGCGCTCACCGATCTCGTGCCCCGGCCGGGTCTTGATCTGGACCGGTTCCGCGAGCAGCAGCCGGGCCGTCGGATCCCGATCGGGAGCGGCCTTCAGAAGCTGCTCGCCGATGGCCGTCGAGACCTTGGCGGCGGCCCGCTGGTTGATCTGCGCCGCCATCGACGAGCCGAGGCTGCCGAGGCCCGGATTGGTCAGCACCAGCAGCTCCGGCCGGCTCTTGCCCTGGTCGGCGCCGAGCGCCAGCACCGAGGAGGTGAAGTCCGCCGGGATCAGCAGCGCGCCGTAGACACGTCCACCGGCCAGCAGCCGCTGCGCCTCCTGCTCACTGACCTTCTCCCACCGGACGTCGTCCCCGGTCCCCCCGGTGACGGCCGCCTCGACCTGGGTGCCGAAATTCTGGGTCTGCCCGGCGGGCGGCTTCCCCTGGTCCGCGTTGACGATCGCGATCGGCAGCGCCCGCAGATGGGCCGCCGGATCCAGGATCCCGCCCATGTACAGCAGCGAGAGCAGGATCGTGACCAGCGCGCTGAGCACGGCCGGCACCAGCCAGATCTTCCCCCGCCGCAGCACGGTCGTCGCTCTGGCCCCGCCATCCCGCCCGGCCTTCCCCATCCCCATGGGGCCCCTGTACCCGCCCCGCCCGCCCGCCCTCAGCCCTTCAAACGATCTTTACCTCCGGCTAGTCGCCCGGCTGGACGTCGCGCCAGCGCGATTCGCACCATGAGTAGAGGCCGAAGGCGACCAGGCCGACGGCCACGGCCAGGAGCAGCCAGGGGCCCAGCGGGGTGGCAGCGGTCTTGCGGAGCGCGCCGTCGAGCCCTTCGGCCTTCTTCGCGTCGAAGGTCACCGCGGCGACGACGAGGAACGCGCCGAACACGGCGAAGACGACACCGCGCGCCGCGACCCCGACGACCCCCAGCGTCTCGACGACCTTCCGGGCGTGGGCGCCCACCCCGTCCAGGCTGAGCCGTTTGAGGAACTTCCTGCGCAGCCCGCCGACCGCGATCACGATCCCCGCGACGGCCACGCCGAGCCCGACCGCGAGCACCAGCCACCGGCCGCCGGAATGGCTCATGAACTCCCCGGTGACGTCCTTGGACTGGCTGTTGCCCGACTGGCCGCCGCTGCCCAGCAGGAACCCGACCACGCTCACACAGCCGAACCCGTAGAACACCGCCCTGGCCAGGGAGCCCAGCCGTTTCGTCGGCTTGTGGCCGTCCGGGCCCGCCTCCCCGTAGATCGCTTCGGCGAGCCGCCACAGCGTCAGCCCGGCGAAGCCCCCGGCGATCAGCCAGAGCACCAGGGTGCCGCCCGGCCGTTCGGCGACGGCGTGGAGCGCGCCCGTCCGGTCGGCGTCCTCACCACCGGAGCCCAGCCCGATCTGCACCGCCAGAATCCCGACCAGCACATAGTTGGCGCCGAGCGCGATCAGCCCGCCTCTGGCGAGCAGTTCGAGCCACCGGCTGGAGGCCGCGTCACGTCCGGCCGACTGGACGCCGTCCTTGGCGCTCCCGGCGGTCATGACCAGGACCAGTCGCGGATGTGGGCGGGGTCCTCGCCGTGGGCGCGGGTGTGGTCGCGGGCGCTCCTGCGCTGGTCGGCCATCCGCTGGCGCACCTGCCCGGCGCGTCCGCCGAGCCCCGGCACCCGGTCGATGACGTCCATGACCAGGTGGTACCGGTCGAGGTCGTTGAGCATGACCATGTCGAACGGGGTCGTGGTGGTGCCCTCCTCCTTGTATCCGCGCACGTGCAGGTTGCGGTGGCCGGTGCGGCGGTAGGCGAGCCGGTGGACGAGCGCCGGATAACCGTGGAACGCGAAGATCACCGGACGGTCGGTGGTGAAGACGGCGTCGAACTCGGCGTCCGGCAGGCCGTGCGGATGTTCGCCCGGCGGCTGCAGCTTCATCAGGTCGACGACGTTGACCACCCGGACCCGCAGATCGGGCAGATGGGTCCTGAGCAGGTCGGCGGCGGCGAGGGTCTCCAAGGTCGGGACGTCCCCCGCGCAGGCCAGGACCACGTCGGGATCGGCTCCGCCGTCGGTCGACGCCCACTCCCAGATGCTGATCCCGCGCGAGCAGTGCGCGACGGCCTCGTCCATCGGCAGCCAGGTGAGCTGCGGCTGCTTGCCCGCGACGATCACGTTGACGTAGTCGCGGGAGCGGAGGCAGTGATCGGCGACCGACAGGAGCGTGTTGGCGTCCGGCGGCAGATAGACCCGGACGACCTCGGCCTTCTTGTTGACCACGACGTCCAGGAAACCGGGGTCCTGGTGGGTGAAACCGTTGTTGTCCTGCCGCCACACGTGCGACGACAGCAGATAGTTGAGCGACGCGACCGGCTGCCGCCACGCCAGGTTCCTGGTGGTCTTCAACCATTTGGCGTGCTGGTTGAACATCGAGTCGACGATGTGGATGAAAGCCTCGTAGCTGGTGAAAAGCCCGTGCCGTCCGGTGAGGAGGTAACCCTCCAGCCAGCCCTGGCAGAGATGCTCGCTGAGAACCTCCATGACCCTGCCCTGCGGCGCGAGATGCTCGTCCGTCGGCAGGAGCTCGGCCTGCCAGACCCGGTCGGTCGCCTCGAAGACGGGCGAGAGCCGGTTGGACGCGATCTCGTCCGGGCCCATGATCCGGAAGTTGTCGGGGTTCGCGGTGATGACGTCCCGCAGATACCCCGCCAGCACCTGGGTGCCCTGCGCGACGACGGTGCCGTGCTTGTCGACCGGGACGGCGTAGCCGGTGAACGCGGGCAGGTCGAGATCGCGGAGCAGCAGCCCGCCGTTGGCCGCCGGCTGGGCGCTCATCCGCCGGTCCCCCTCCGGCGGCAGATCGCGGAGCTCCGCGACGGGCGCGCCGTCGGCGTCGAACAGCTCCTCGGGACGGTAGGACCGCAGCCACTCCTCGAGCTGCGCGAGATGCTCGGGGTTGGTGCGGACCTCCGACAGCGGCACCTGATGGGAGCGCCACGTGCCCTCGACGGGCAGGCCGTCGACGACCGCGGGGCCCGTCCAGCCCTTCGGCGTCCGCAGGATGATCATCGGCCAGCGGACGTCCCGCGGCCGGTCCGAGCCCGCCCGCGCGTGCGCCTGGACGGCCGCGATGTCGTCCATCGCCTGGTCGAGCGCCGTCGCCATGAGTTCGTGCATCTCGTCGGGGTCGGAACCCGACACCAGGTAGGGCCGGTAGCCGTACCCCTCGAACAGGGCGAGCAGATCGGCCTCGGGGATGCGCGCCAGCACCGTCGGATTGGCGATCTTGTAGCCGTTGAGGTGCAGGATCGGCAGCACCGCCCCGTCATGGACCGGGTCGAGGAACTGGTGGGAATGCCAGCTCGCCGCGAGCGGGCCCGTCTCGGCCTCGCCGTCGCCGACGATGCACGCCACCACCCGCTCCGGACGGTCGAACGCGGCGCCGAACGCGTGCGCCAGCGAGTACCCGAGCTCACCGCCCTCATGGATCGACCCGGGCGTCTCCGGCGCGACGTGCGACGGCACCCCGCCGGGGAACGAGAACTGCCGGAACAGCCGCCCCATCCCCGCGGCGTCCCTGGTGACGTGCGGGTAGACCTCGCTGTAGGTCCCCTCCAGCCAAGCGGCGGCGACGGCCGCAGGGCCGCCGTGGCCAGGACCCATCACATAGATCATGTCCAGATCGCGAGCCCGGATGATCCGGTTGAGGTGCGCGTAGCAGAACGTCAGCCCAGGCGAAGTGCCCCAGTGGCCGAGCAGCCGCGGCTTGACCTGCCCGGCCACCAGCGGCTCCCGCAGCAACGGATTCCCCAGCAGATAGATCTGCCCGACCGCCAGATAATTGGCCGCCCGCCACCACGCATCGACCAAACCCTTCTCACCCAAAGTGATCATGCCGCTCCTTCCAGGGAACATCCCGGGCACAGTCCCCCCGACAGCCCCCGACTAACAAACCCGCTCCTCTCCGAGCACCTGCCGACCCATCCGGGCATACCGCTCACCGGGCAACGAAGCACCCGGGCGGGGAAACTATGCTTGCCGTCCTATGACGGATGCGGACCTCCCCCCGGCGATCCGGCGGATCAGCGCGGTCCTGCCCGGATGGCGCACCGCGCGACCACCGCTCCGCGTCCTGCTCGTCCTCCACAGCGTCACCGCCGCCACACGGATCGCCGACCTCGCACCCCTTTTCGAAGACCCGCGGCTCCAACTGTTCTGCACCCAGACCAGCGACGCCATGTTCCCCGACGGAGTCCCCAACTTCATCACCACCCAACAAATCCGCCACCTCACCTGGGAACAGGCCACCACCCTCAAATTCCACGCCGCCATCACCGCAAGCCTCGGCGACAACCTCCACGAAATCAAAAGCCACATATTGCGAATTCCCCACGGAAATGGCTACAATAAAAACTGGACCAGCGGACCAGCGGACCAGCGGACCAGCGGACCAGCGGACCAGCGGACCAGCGGACCAGCGGACGGGTGTTCGGGCTCTCAGCGGAAACGCTCACTCATGCCGGCCGGCTGATTCCCGCGGCGATCGGCCTTTCCCACGAAGAGCAATTCGATCGGCTCGCCGAAGGGTTTCCCGAGGCCCTTCCGGCCGCATTTCTCGCCGGCGATCCATGCCATGACGTCCTTATCGCGAGCCTTCCCCGCAGAATGCATTACCGGCACGCTTTCGGCCTAAGCCCGCAGCAGAAACTGATCACCGTCGCCTCGACGTGGCGCGAGGATTCCCTTTTCGGCCTCGACCCGCTCTTCACCACACGTCTCCTCGGCCGGCTGCCTTTCGACCGCTACCGGGTGGCGCTGATCCTGCACCCCAACATCTGGGCGTCGCACAGCGCCTTCCAGATCCGCGCCTGGCTGGCCGAAGCAGTGCGCGCCGGACTGATCCTGCTGCCACCCGAACAGGGCTGGCGGGCCGCCGTCATCGCCGCCGACTGGGTGCTGTCCGACCACGGTTCGGTCGGCATGTACGCGGCGGCCGCCGGACGTCCCGTCCTGCTGGAACAGTCCGGCCGGGCGGTCATCGACCCGGCGTCCGGGCTCGGCCGGCTCTTCGACGTCGCCGCACCCCTCGACCCGCACGCACCACTCGAACCGCAGCTCCACCGCGCCGACCAGCTCCGCGACCGCACCCACGCCACCGCGGAGACCTGGATCAGCTCCGCGCCGGGACGCTCCCTCCACCTCATCCGCGAACGCCTCTACACCCTGCTCGACGCGACACCCCCCGAAACCGGCCTGCCGGTCCTCGCCGACCCGTCGCCCGCCGTCGACGGGTCGTCCCCCGCCTCCCTGTGGGTGCGGGTCGAACCGGCCGGGCCGCGCGCCTTCGACGTCGAGCGGCGTCCCGCGGCCGTCACCGGTTCGGGGCCCGGTGTCCTGGTCGTCGCCGACCGCGAACTCGACCACCGGCTCACCGGGCGGGCCGACGTCGTCTGGACCACGGCGGACGACCTGCCCGGAGACGAGACGAGCTGGTCGGCGTCGGTGTTCGCCCACCGTCCCGGCCTCACCCTGACGATGGTCCTCCATGGCCGTCACGCCACACTCCGCGCACGCGATGGGCAGACCGTCCGGGTGTCGGTCCCCGAGGAGGCGACGGCCGAACTCGTCTGCACGGTCCTGGCCGAACGCCACGTCTCCGGCGTCCGCGACCTGGCCGCGCTCAGCCCGCTGACGCTCCGCCTCGGCCCCGATCAGACCGTCGCTACGGCGTTCAGCGCAGTTTCGTCCTGACGCGGTCGGCGGCGTCCTTCATCTTGAGCGCCTCATAGAGTTCGAGCGCCCGCCGCCAGGCGGCGGCGCCGTCGCCGAGATCGCCGAGCGCCTCCCACACCTTGGCCGCCTGGTAGTCCCTGCGGTCCTCGGTGAACAGGTCGAGGGCCTCCTCGAACAGGGTTCTGGCCTGGTCGGGGTGGTCGGCGGCGAGCAGTTCCGCCTGCCCGACGAGCACTTTGCCCTCGTTGGTCAGGTCGCGTTCGCCGAGCGCCGCGTACTCACCGAACGCCTCCCCCGACAGTCGGTAGGCGTCCAGCGCCGCCGCCCGGTCGCCGAGGACGGAAAGGGCGTCGGCGCGGTGCAGATGGAGGAGCGCGCGGCTGCGCGGCCGCCGTGGGTCGAGGAACGGCAGCGCCCGGTCGAAGTAGCCGAGCGCGGCGCGGGCGTCGCCGCGGCGGCGTTCGGTGATGCCGAGCCATTCCAGGGCGGCGCCCTGGCCGCGCCGCTCCGTCCCCTGCTCGGCGGCGCGGAGCGAACGCTGGAACCGCTGTTCAGCCTGGTCGAGCTCACCCCGTCCGAGCAGCATTTCGCCCCATTGCGCCTGGATGCGGGCTTGGGCGTCGGGGTTCTGGCAGGCTTCGGCGTCCCGTTCGGCGAGGCCGAGGATGGTCGCGCGTTCGGCGTCACGTCCGACGGAGGTGAAGTAGGCGTTGGTGGCCTCGGCGATCTGCCAGCCGTAGCCGGGCCTGGCGCCCTCCCAGACGCGGGACGTCCGCTCCATGCACGCCGTGATCGCGGGCAGGTTCTCGCTGAACCAGGCGGAGGAGTCCGTGGTGCCGCCTTGCCGGGCGAACGCGGGCAGCGGGAACGGGGCTTCCTCGTCGTAGAGCGGGCTGAGTTTCCAGCGGCGCGCGGTGTCGGCGGCGATCGCGGCGCGCAGGTAGTAGTCGTCGTTCCCGGCGCGGACGGCGCGCCGCTCGTCGGGGCCCAGGTCCCGGTCGGCCGTCAGGCCGGCGTGTTCGTGGGTGAGGTCGTCCATGACGTAGCGGCCGCGCCGGTCCCGGTGGACGACGCCCCTGCCGACGAGCTGGCGGAGCCCTTCGTCGTCGGGTTCGATGGCCGCGATCAGCGCCGGTTCGAAGTCGCGGACGGGATGCAGCCCGAGCGCCCGGTAGGTGCGGGCGGCGGCCGGCCCGAGCTCCCGGTAGACGACCTCGAAGACCGCGGAAGGCCGGACCATCGGATCGTCGTGCCCGGCTTCGAGTGCCGCGAGCCGTCCCTGCTCGGCCATCCGGTCGGCGAGGTCGGCCAGGAGCAGCTCCTCGTCGTCGTACAGCAGCCCGGCGGCGTGGCTGGCCAGCAGCGGGAGGCCCGCGCACATCGCGACGAGCCGGGTGAACGCCGCCGGTTCCGCGGACGTCCGCTCCGCCCCGACGATCTCCTCGAACAGTTCCCGCACGGCGTCCACCGGCAGTGGCTCCAGCGCCAGCCGTCGCGGACGGTGCTGCGCGAGCCCGGGCACCGGCTTCCGGCTGGTGACGATCACCAGCGCTCCGGGCAGGTTCGACAGGAACGGCAGCACCTGCCCGACCGTCTGCACGTCGTCCAGGAGCAGGACGACGGGCTGCCCGTCGATCAGCGACCGCATCAGATCGATCTTCGCGGTGACGGTGGTGGCCCCGTGCGCCACTTCTTTCAGCACGAAGAAGTTGTCGCAGACCTCCTCGACGCTCCGCCCGTGCCCGCGGTGCCCGCCGCACTCCATCGCGATCTGCGCGTACCCGTACCGTTCCCGGTTGGCGTTGATCCAGCTGATCGCGAGCGTCGTCTTCCCGACTCCGGCCTCACCGGTGACGTTCACGACCTGCGGCCCGCCGTCGCGCGCCTGCTCGGCCCACGCGCTGAGCCGTTCGAACTCCGGCACCCTGTCGCGGTACACCGCCGTGATCGTCGGCACGATCCGCACGGTCCGCGCCTTCTGCCCGAATTCGACCGTCCCGTTGAGCGTGCCGACCTGCAGCACGTTCCGGGCCGTACCGTCGTAGGTGTTGGCGCTCACAGCACCCCATCTTGACCCAGAACCCCCGGCCCCACCAATCCCGCAGCTCAGCCGCGGGGCCCCGCCGGATCAGGACGAACCGGCGGGCCGCAGGCGTCAGCGCGGCCCGGTCACCCGCAGCGCAACGACCGGGATGACCCGTTCCGTCTTCGCCTGGTACTCGGCCCACCCGGGCCCACTGGCCACCGCCCGGGCGAACGCCGCGTCACGTTCGACGGCTCCGAGGATCTCCGCCTCGACGGCGACGGTCCGCACCCCGACCTCCACGGTCGCGTGCGGATCGGCCTTCAGATTGTGAAACCAGGCCGGATGACGCGGCGCTCCCGCCGCACTCGCGATGACGAGCATCCGCCCGTCCCCGTCGGCGAAATAGGCGAGCGGCGTCGTGTGCGCCTTCCCCGACCGAGCCCCCGTCGTGGTCAGCAGCAGCAGATCCGCCCCCGCGAAATACCCGCCGACCCGCCCCTCATTGTCCCGAAACTCTTCAATGACCTTCTGATTGAAATCCATGTCTTCTCCCTCAGTTCAGTTCCCACACAGCTCGCTGAAGTGAAGAAAACCGGCGGGCCCCGAGCCCACCCCCCGCTCAACCGAAGGCCGGGCCACTCTCTGTTCCCTGGCCCAAGGCCGACCCGGCAGTCATCCCCCCACCCTAATCCACCCCGGCCGCCACACCGTGAACGTAAGGTACGACTTACTCCGGGGTGTCGAGAGAACACCCGTTTTGCCCGGATACGGCGGATCTTGACGGCTTCGCTACGGCCGTCCCGGGAACCTTCACGGAACACCTACGCCGGGGCGGTGCCGGTTGACGTGGGGGCCTTGAGGAGCAATAGTTAACCTTATGGTTCACTATCAGTTCGCGGCGCTGGGTGATCCGACGCGGCTGGCGATGGTCGAGCGGCTCGTCCGCGGGCCGCTGTCCGCGGGTGATCTCGCGGCGCCGACGGAGCTGTCGCTGCCCGCCGTGCTCAAACACGTCCGCGTGCTCGAGAAGGCGGGCCTGGTGACGACCGTCAAACGCGGCCGGGTACGCGAGTGCCGGCTGCGCGACGACGCCCTCGTCGCCGTCGCCGCGTGGACCGCTCAGCAGCAGGCGCTCTGGTCGTCCCGGCTGGACGCGCTCGGCACCCTCTTGGAGGACACATGACCGCCACTCCGCTCCTGTCGTTCGACCTCGACCGCACCTACCCGGTGCCGCCCGAACGCGTCTGGGCCGCCTTCACCGACGCCGACCTGCTCCAGCGGTGGGCCTGCCCCGATCCCGGCTGGCGCGTGTCGGCCTGTGAGGTCGACGCCCGCGAAGGCGGCGGCTACCGCCTGCGCTTCGGCCCCCGCCCGGCGGGTGACTCCTACAGCGAAACAGCCGTTTTCGCGGTCTTCGAACCCGTGCGGCGTCTCGTGCTCGACATCCTCACCTCGGGCGACGGCATGGACGAACGCTCCCGCTGCACGGTCGTCCTCCGCCCGGTCGAGGCCGGAACCCGTCTGGACCTCACGGTCGAGGGCCTGTCCAACGCCCAGGCTGCCGAGCACATGCGCGAAGGCTGGACCTGGTGCCTCAACGGCATCGCCGACCAGCTCACGCCCTGACCTGTTCAGCCGTGGACGCCCTCGCCGGCGTCGCGGCGGGTGGGCCGGCCGGTGGATTCCTCAAGGTCCTTGCGCGGGCCACCGTCGATGGGCTCGGACAGGACGACGTCGTTGAAGACGCCGCCGAGGAGCATTCCGAGGCCGCCGAGGACGGCGACCGCGACGCCGATCCAGAAAAGGATCCACAGCGGGCCCGTGACGAGGGCGATGCCGCCGAGCAGGAATCCGAGGAACACGACGCCGACGCCGACCCAGGAACGCGGACGTCCCGCATGGGACGTGCTCATGTCGTCCTCCGGTCGGTTCGCTCGGTCTGGGCCGAGGCGGTGGCGTCGGCTACACGCTCCGCGTCGGCCGGGTCGAGGTCGTCTTCCGGAACGTCGTGCTCCAGAGCGGCGGAGACCCGCTCGGCGGCCTGTTCCGTCTCCTGCTGCTCCTGTGTGCGTGGATTTTTCATGAGATCTCCTTCAGGCGGGGAGCCAGGTCGGTGGCGTAGAAGTCGAGGAAGGCCGCGGGGTCGGGGCCGCAGTTCATCAGCGCGATCCGGTCCATGCCCGCGTCGGCGTACTCGCGGAACGCCTTGACGATCGGCTCCGGCTCAGGCCCGCATGGGAAGGCGGCTTTCAGATCGTCCTCGCGGACGGTCGCGCTCGCCGCCGCGAAGCTCGACGGCAGCGGCAGTTCGGGCATGACGGACCAGCCGAGGACCGCCCAGCGGGTCGTGTCCATCGCGGCTTTCACCGCGGAGTCGACGTCCGGGCCGTAGGCGAGGCTCATCTCGGCGTAGCGCGGGCCGGTGCCGCCGGCGTCGCGGTAGGCGGAGACGAGGTCCGCGTCCGGCACGGTGGTGAACAGCGCGGAGCCGGTCTCGGCCGCCAGCCGGGCCGAGCCGGGACCACCCGCGGCGACGGCCAGCGGGACGGGAACGTCCGGCAGATCGAAGATCCTGGCGCGTGCGAGTTCGAAGTACTCGCCCTCGTAGGAGCGGTAGCCGCCCGTGAAGAGGAGCTGAATGATCTCGATGGCCTCGTGCAGCATCCGCTGCCGCACCTTCACCGACTCGCCGAAACCACCGCCGACGACGTGCTCGTTGAGCCGCTCCCCCGACCCGAGACCGAGGGTGAACCGCTCCCCGGACAGCACGGCGAGCGTCGCCGCCGCCTGCGCGATGATCGCCGGGTGGTAGCGGACCGTCGGGCAGGTGACCCCGGTGGCCAGCCCGATCCGCTCGGTCCGCTCGGCGATCGCGCCCAGGACCGTCCAGGCGAACGGCGCGTGGCCCTGGCTCTCCAGCCAAGGATGGAAATGATCACTGATCTCGACGAAGTCGAACCCCGCCCGCTCGGCGTGCACGGCCTGGCGAACGAGTTCGGCGGGCCCGAAGGCCTCGGCCATCAGCTTGTAACCGACCTGCATGGCCTCCCCTTCCCGACGTGTCGTCAGGACCCGTTGCCCCACATGGCGAGACCTATGCCCCCGAATCACCCAAGGACGCTTTACTCCCCCACGGCCTCACGGGAGCAGGGCGAGGGTGGCGTGGTGCAGCCGTTCGGCTGATCGGGGCGAGAAGGCCGGGGTGGTGGTGGGGACGCGGCGGCCTTCGAGGACGGCGGTCAACCGGCCGGCGCCGTGCGGAGAGAGATGAGGAAGGATCTGCGCGACGCTCTCGGCGACGGATCTGCCGGTCGCCTTCAGGGCGGCGATATGGGCGGCGGCGGACGGGTCGTAGTCGCCCGCGAAGCTGGTCGCGACCACCCCCGGATGGTTGGTCACATACCTGACGGGCCCCTGGTGGAGGCGGGTGAAGGAGACGGCGAGCAGGTCGTTGAGCGCACCGCAGTGGGCCATCGCGGCGACGCCGTGGTAGCCGCGTTCCAGTTGCAGATCGTCCAGACGGGCGGGGCCCGCGTGGCCCGCGGCGCCGAAGGTGAGGATCACCGGATCGGTGCCGCGCGCCAGCGAGTCGGCGAGGCCGTGGCTGAGCAGGAACCGGCTGAGGTAGAAGAGGGCGAAGGTGCTCTCCAGGCCGTCGGCGGTGAGCGTGCGGGACGGCCGGTGGAAACGGGCCGCGAGAACGAGCACGTCCAGCGCGGGGAACCGTTCGGTGACGTCGTCGATCAGGGCCTGGTTCTCCGCGACCAGGCTCAGGTCGGCGGCCCTGAAGTGGGCGCGCGGGCCGGCGCCGTCCCGGGACGCCTCGTCGAGGAACCGTCGTCCTTTCACCTCGTCCCGTCCGACGATCAGGACCTCGCGTCCCTCGGCCAGATAGTGCTCAGCGAGCCCCCGGCCGATCCCGTCGGTCCCCCCAGTGATCACGACAGCCATGCCCACCCTCCCCCGAATTTACTTTGATCGATCAAAGCATCTCGGTGGAGGTCGCGGCAAGGGCGGGTTCAGCCGCCGTCGAGCATGTGCTCCTGGAACCGGATCAGTACGGCCGCGGCCTGGTCCACGGCCTCGTCCGAGCCTTGGGAGAGGACCTCGGCGAGCAGGTCGCGTCGCGCGGCACGGACCCGTCCCACCACCGCACGCCCCTCAGGGGTGATCCCGACGAGGGTCACCCGCAGATCCCGCTCGTCCTTGCTCCGCTCGATCAGCCCGTCACGGCTCAGCCCGCGCAACTGGAGGGAGACGGTCGAGACGTCGACCCCCAGACAGCCGGCCACATCGGTGATCCGCATGGGCGGCACCAGATCGAAATGCTCCAGCAGCCGCAACTCAGCCGCCCGCAGCTCACACCCCGACCGCCGCACCACCTCGAGCCGGACCCGTCTGCTCTCACTCCACCGCACCGCCCCGGACAGCGCGACCTCCAACCGCGCCACCGCAGCCCTCATCTCCATCCCGCGATGCTACGCCGGGCACCCCAGGCGTCAGCCTCCTTGCCCCTTGACGGCCTCGGCGAGCGCGCTGAGCTTGGTGTGCTTGTGGACGTCGCGGTTGAGGGAGCCCCGGCCGGGCGGAACTTCAGACCCGTCGGAGTCGGCCAGCGGGGTGGTAAGGCCGTCCCTGCCCTGCAGAACGAGCCCGCCGAAGGGATGAGTGAGCCGGTAATAAAGCTTCGATTCAGGCCGGTAATGGCTGCCAGGCGGCGGAGTGGCAGGCTCACCGGTCGCCTTCCAGTAAAGGAACCAGACAGCAGGCCCTTCCGGCAGCGACGCCGACAACTGCTTGACGAAACCCGCGGTGTCAGTGACGGTCGGATCGTCGAATTCGACGACGATATCGTCCAGCCCGGCGACCTTCGCACCATGAAGAACCTCTATCGGCTCCAGAACAACCCCGATGTAGTTGAGCGCGCCCCCTCCTGTCCCGATCGTCCGAGTAGGCCGCACCCCTTTCACCCGCGCAGTAAGCACAAGCGTCGACGCCCGCACCCCCGCGGCGAGCCCCTCAGGCTCCGGCAACCAATGAGCCCGAATCCTGAGCCGCCCAAAGAACTCCGCATCCCCCGGCACCACCACATCAAGCCCGACCCGAGAACCCGCGACTCCCACCGTCGGCGACGACACCGGCCGCGAACCCCCACCCGAACAAGCCGCGAGCACGAGAACTCCGGCGACCACGACACCCACCCGAATTCCAAACCCCACCGGTACCACCTCAGTACTGATTGTTAAGTGCCGTGATATCAGCCGGCCGAAGGATCCGTGACGTCAGCCAGGTATTCAAACAGGACTCGTAGTCAGGGTTCCGGTACGAATAGTTGTGAACCAGGCCGAGCGTATGCCCGAGCTCATGACACGCGACGTGATGACGGTTCTCCCAACTCTGCAGGGTCTGCGGCCCCTTCCAGTAGTAGTAGGAATTGAATTTGACGAGCTGCCCTCTGCACCACCGCTTCGGGTTGGTTCCGCCCGTCCCAGTGTTGTTGGCCGGACAGAACGTCGCTCCGAGCCAGCCGTTGGCATCCCAGTCATAGTCGGCGACCCTGACATCCGGATAGGGATCCGACTGATCGAAATATGCCTCAACGTCCGTCGCGTCGGTGTAGGAGTACTGGAGCCGATCACGCACCGCGTACCACATGTTCGGAACGTCATACCAGTTATTGCTGCCGAAACTCCCGTCGGTCTGAACGGAGTGGTACCTGTTGTTCCCCAAGCTGATGCATTCGGTGGCGCTCTCACAAACGCTGTAGACCGTCCCACCGTCGTATTTATCTCCCCATTCATCACGGAATGTTTCACCGAACCATGTCGATGCCCATCCGCTCCCGTCAAGACCCAACCGACCAACCCCCACGCAAGCAGAACCAGACCCAGGCCATTCCGCTGGCCGTCTCCGGCCACGCTTGGCTGCCCGTGCCCAACGGGTCGTGGAACAGCGCATGCTTCCGACCCGTTGGGGGATCAGACCAGGGAGCAGATGATCTCGACGGCCAGGGGGGTGAGGGATGCCAGGGCCGACCATTCGGGGCCGGTCTGCTTGGCCGTGGCCCAAGCCGTCAAGGGGGGTCCGTCGGCGGGGTTCCACCAATCATGGCGTGTTCCCAGTGCTTGGAGTGTCTCCACGGGGGCGAATTGCAGGTCGCAAGAGAATTGCAGCAGTGGGTGTTCGGGAAGGTCGAGGGCGAACTGTCTGGTGAGGGTCAGGTGAAAGCGAGGTTGACCTGAGAAGGAGTAAACGCCGTACTGGTACAGCAGCAAGTCCGCGTCGGGGACGTTCGGTGCCAGGAAAGGGATTCGGGCGAATTCCAGGTAATGGTGCCAGGCCGACTCGGCAGTGAGGTCTGTCGGGACGCGTCCGGCCTTTTGGAGCAGGTCGGTAAACACGCGAGCCGCATCGGTGGGGCTGGCCGTGAGGGGTTCCACTCTGTCGGATTGGTGGATCTGGAGATGTTCGTCGAGGGCGGTGACGAGGCTCGTGGCCAGGTTCGGGATGGTGGTCTCGGCCCAGCTCCGGACCAGGGCGAGGAAGTCCTGAAGATTCCGCTCGCTCACGGCGAGCAGTTCTGAGAGCTGCTCGGCCCTGATGGTGAGAGTGGGTTCCGGTGTCTCGGTGTCCTGCCAGAGCCGGACGTTTCCGTCGTGGTGTTCGAGGCGGGGATCGGGGCTGTGGCCCAGGAAGATGTCGCGGAATCGGAGGCCGCCCGGTGCGTTCAGCGCTTCGGCCTCCGCGAGATGGCGGTCCAGCAGCGCGCTGTCCAAGACGGTGTCGCGGTCCAGGGGCACCTGGTTGTAGTCGAGGATCACCGCGATTGCGGTCCCGACCTCCCGTGACGTCATCTCTCCTGACAGCACCAGGTGGCCGTACCCGGCGATCTCAGAGATCGGCCAAGCGGTGAACTCATCGAGTGGGCCGGCTTCGAGGACGACATCGACCGTGATCGAGGGCGGAGTGTCCGTTCGGCCGGTGGCGTCTTCGGCGGGCTGGAGGGCGGGCGCGGTGACGGCCTGGACGTGTGGGCGGTTCGTCGGCTCAGGCATCGGTCGGCCGGTGTTCTCGGGGGTAGCCGATCTCGATGAGGTCGGCCTCCAGGTCGGGGATCGTGAGGTCGTCGTTGAGGGTGGCGAGGATGCTCGGTGTGAGGGGTCGCAGGGCGAGGATGTGGCGAACGGCGTCGAGGTCGACGTCGGTCTCGTAGTAGTCCTCGGCGAACTTCTGATAGGTCTCGGGGCTGCCGTCGGCCAGGACGGCGAAGAGGCGGGACGCTCCGTCCGGATCGTCGTGTCCGGCGGGAAGGGTGAGGTTGCCCGTCTTCCAGCGCGGATCCGCTGTTCTCCGCCAGAAGCACACGGTGGCTCGCGGAGTTCCCCTCCCGTCGCCGAACGCGGGCTCCGCGATGTTGTGGCGCAGAGGTTCCGGAACGTCGTCGAAGAGTCCGGGCCAAGGTTTCGGGGGGTTCGTCCGGTAAGGGGACATCGGCGACTCGTGGTCGAACCCTCGGGCGAAGACGCCGACCGGGGCGAAGACGATGGAGTAGTCGTTGCCGCTGCCGTCCCTCATGGACGCCATCTCCTCCTCCGACGACCACGCCGCGTCGAAGGAGTAGTACCGATCCGACCATTCCGGGCTCATGATCGCGTCGAGCATCGCCAGCGCGCGGCAACGGTCGCGGAGCTCGTCGATCCCGGGCAGCTTCGAAAGAACTTCAAAGACGGACACGCCTCATTAAATCGGCGGGCGACCGCGACCGTTGAAGCCGGGGGCGTGTGCGGCGCTCGGCTGCTGTTCGCTCCCGGCTTCCTGGCCGTGCGGCCGCCCGCTGGGACGGATCCGAGTGGGTCCTCACCGATGCGCCCGAACTGCGGAAAGGCGCGTGGGGCGAGGTGGGTTTACTTTCGTGACATCGACTCGACGGCGTCGATCACGATGAAGCGCGTGATCCTGATGGGGTCGCCGGTGATGAGGGCCAGGAGGGCCTCGCCGACTTTCGTGCCGGCTCCGACCCAGCCGTAGTCGTATTTCCACTGGCCGAGCTTCATTCCGATCGCGGTTCCGGCCACTCCCCCGATGGGGGCGCCGATCAGGCCGCCCGCGCCGCCGATGGGGGCGGTGCCGATGGTACTCACCGCACCCAGACCGAACCAGCCGACGAAGAAACCTCCGACGCCCCAGTCCCTGATCGTCCTTTCCCGGTCGGTGATTTTGCGGACCTTGCCCAGCGCGGAGTCGTAGATGTGGTTGTCGTCCACGTGCTCGCCGGCGGGGCCGTAGGGCTGAAGGGTCATGTAGGAGGACACCGTGCGCTGGGGAACGGCACCGGCAGCGGGCGAGGGTTGTGCGAGCGACTGCCGGAGGGCGTTGCCGATCCCCTGGGAAATGCCGAGGGCGAACCCCAGGTGATCCACATGGACCTTGGCGATGATGGACGGGACGTCCACCGCGTCCTGGTCGGGCCCGTTCGCACTGAAATAAACCGGGGCGGGCGCCGTGTCGTCGCCCGATCCGGGCTCTTCCTCTTCGAGCGCCTGCCGCAGCGCCTCGTCCTGCCAGTAGAGCCGTCCCGCCAGCGCGACCGCCGCGTTCCGTGCCGCGCCGTCGCCTGCGGACAGCCGGATGAGGGCCTCGGCCTCCGCCGCCCTGCGGACCAGGGGCTCCGTGTCGCCGGAGGTCGGGGGGATCGGCACCGCCGGGGGGTTGGTGCGCAGAGCGTGGACGATCGACTGGTGGACGACCTTCGCGGGAACCGTCGCCCTGGTGTCCGTGAACGCGTCGTTCACGCGGATGACCTGCAGGTTCACCGCGTTGATGACGATCTCGACGTCGGTGTCGTCCGGCTCGGGCAGGGTGTGGGAGGCGGCGTCGAACTGCGTCGCCGCGGTCACGGCGGCTTCGAGCCGGCTCTGGAGCCTGGGGTCGCCGATCTGCTCGGCCGCGGCGGCCAGGTCCTCGCGCAGGGCGACGACGGAGGCGAGCAGTTCGTCCGCCTGGATCGGGTCGCGTTCGGCGACTCTGGCCACCATGGCCAGGTCGGGGTCGGACAGCACGGGAAGAACCGGCGAAGCGGACAGCACCAGCCCCACCGCTTCCTCGAAGGTGATGCCGTCATCGAGCCCCAGTTCGGTCGTCAGGGGCGAGACCAGGAGACGGGCCCGCGTCGCGACCTCGAACAGAAGCTCCACCGGAGGAGTGGGCGCCATCTTGCCGATGAAACTCTTCGACCCGACCACGCCACCACCGGACTTCGATACCACCATTGTTTCCTTTCATTCGACCGACGACGAGCGACTTTAATCGAACACCCTCACCAGATCACCCATGCCACCGCATTTCCCACACGTCCACAAACGGCCATTGACTTTCCCCCAAATCTAGTGACCCATCCCACCGAAATGCCCTATCCGATTAGGCACTTACGACAGAACCGAATAACGTTCTTCACTTATCTTCTCGACCCATCAAGCAATTCGAAGGCGACGCGACCTGCAGCGACCGCAAAAGCGCCACCAGGGACGCGCCGACCACCCGCTCCACACCCTGCCCACGGGCGCGATCATGTACGGGTTCCGCCAGGCCCGCGCCCCTCCCGCCCTCACTCCGCGAATAGAGCACGCTCCCAGCCTCAACCGGCCGCCAAAAAGGGACCACCCAAACACAGGGGACAGGACGGGGCCTATCCCAAAAATAAAGAAGCGCACCGGCTCCAGCGCCACAGGCACCCCTCAGCGCGGTCGATAAAGCAAATCGGCGGACCCCTTTCCGAAAACTAGCCATTTTCCTACATCCGGACGACGTGGCGCCGTCGTGACCAAATTCGCCGAACAGGAGCAACGGCCGGTCGACGTCCGAGCCGTGCAATCCCGTGGCGGTTCGCCCAGGACGATTTCCTCGGCCGCCAGCCTCGCCCAGGGACGGTCGGGAAACAGATTCCGGACGATCGGGACGGGGACGTCGAAACCAGTGAGATTGTTCGCGCGGACATCGTTGATCTTGATCGAACCGCGGTCGGGACGGCTGCCCTCCCGCAGCGACTTGGCCATGAGCCCCCGGACAGGGCCGACGACGCCGGGCCAGGTAGTCGAGGCCGTCCGACCGCAGGGCCTCCGACCTCCGCGGAATCTCCGTCACGATGCGCGTCGCCCAGCTTCGCGGCGAGATCATGGAGCCGACACCCGGGCCCTGATCTGCGGATTTCCGCTGGTGGGCGACGCGCCGAGCCTTATGTCAGGGCTGGTTGAGACGCGTGGTCAGGCCGGGGCCCGGCTCGGGGGTGATGTCGCGGGCGGTGACGGGGTTCTCGCAGTCCTCGCAGAGAAGCCTCACGTGGGCTTCGCCGGTGCAGCCACGGTGCCGGTAGTGGACCGGGGGGCCGTCGGGGGCCATGTGGGCGTCGCCCCAGTCTCTGATCGCCATGAGCACCGGGTAGAGGTCGTGGCCCTTGGCGGTCAGCCGGTATTCCGTGTGGTCGCCGTCGTCGGCCTGCCGTTTGTCCAGGATGCCGTGTTCGACGAGCCGGGCGAGCCGGTCCAGGAGGCGGCTTTTGGAAATGCCCAGTTCGGCTTGGAAGGCGTTGAAGCGGCGAATGCCGGTGAAGGAGGCTTTGAGGATCAGCAGTGTCCACCGGTCACCGAGGACCACCAGCGGGCGGGTGATCGAGCACGGCAGCTCGGCGAGGTCGTCGTAACGCACACCGAGAACCCTACCCGGGTGGTTCCGAAAAGAGACCATCCCCGCTACCGTGTGGTCTCGAAACGAGACCAACTGCTGCCCCGGAGGAACCCCCCATGAACGACACCGGCCTTCACAAGGCGCTGGACCGCATCCTCACCGACCGCTGGACGTGTCGCCAGTTCCTGCCGGAGCCCGTCCCGCGAGAGACCATCGAGGTGTTGCTGGCGCTGGCGCAGCGGACCCCGTCCTGGTGCAACACCCAGCCGTGGCAGGTCCACATCACCGAGGGCGCCGCCACCGACCGGCTCCGCACCGAGCTGGCCGCCCATGTCATGAGCCGCCCCCAGGCCCCTGACCTGCCGTTCCCCGAGCGTTACGACGGCGTCTACCGGGAGCGCCGCCGCGAGAGCGGCTTTCAGCTCTATGCGAGCCTCGGCATCGACAGAGCCGACCGCGAGGGGGCTTTCCGCCAGACCCTGCGGAACTTCGATCTGTTCGACGCCCCGCACGTCGCGGTCATCACCACCGAGGCCGACCTCGGTGTTTACGGAGCGGTCGACTGCGGCCTCTACATCAACACCTTCCTGCTCGCCGCGCACAGCCTCGGCCTGGCCGCGGCCCCCCAGGCAGCCCTGGCCGCCTACTCCGACTTCCTCCACGACCACCTGGCCCTACCCGAGAGCCGCCAGGTCGTCGTGGGCATCTCCTTCGGCCACCCCGACCTCACCCACCCCGTCAACACCTTCCGCACCACCCGCGAGACCCCGTCCCGAGCCACCACCTGGCACACCACCTGAAGGGCCTCGCTCCGAAACGAGGCAAGACCCTCTGCGTTTCCCCTGGCGGACCATTCATCCCCGAGCAGGCATTCCCACCGGACGTCCCCCTCAGCTTCAGAGGTGTGAAGCCCATCCGTCGGCCTTCAGCCGGGCCGCCTGCTCGTCGACGGCCTGGGGGCCGTTCCCCGTGAGCAGACCGTGCTCCTCGTCCCAGACCACCTTGACCGCCGCGGGGTTGAGGGTCAGGGCGACGTCGTAGCCGGACTCCTTCAGGGCCACGTCGACGTAGTACGTCAGGCGGGTCTTCTCGCCGGGGATCTTGGGGTAGCCCCATCTTCAGCATCGGCAGCTCGCCGTACTTCGGGACCGTCGTGAGGCGGGCGCCCTTGAACTCGTGGTCCTCGTTGACGGTGACGTTGCCGTCAGCGTCGACGCGGTACTTGGCCGAGGTCATCTCGATCGGCGCATGGCAGATCAGCGAGATCGGGACGTCGTTCTCGCGCAAGGTGTGGAGCAGCTCGCCGACGACGGGGTTGTCGTTGAAGTCGACCATCGGGGTCTGGCCGCCCGGCGCGTGCATGAACTCGAAGTCGGCCAGCGAGAAGGCGTCGGACACGTCGCGATGCCCGGCCAGCAGCTCCTCGAGGGAGTGCCACTTCTGCTCAGGCAGGGCTTCGAGGCTCGCTACGATCTCGTCCCTCAGCGAGGCCGCCTCCTTGTCCGTGCGCGGCAGGACCGGCGAGACCGGCATCCGGCCGAGGTGGCGGCGCAGGAGCGCGAGGCCGATCAGATTGACGTCGAGCTGCGCCTGAGCCTCCGTCAACGGAACGTCCTCGAAGGCGCCGTACGAGCCGTAGCCGGCGTTGTTGACGAGCACGTCGATGCGACCCTGCTCTGCGAGGACCGTGTCGACGGCCTGCCGAGCCGATCCGTCTCTGCGCCTCCGCGGCGGCGTCTCAAGGCGCGCGCCGCAAGCGGCCCGAAGGTCTCCGACAGCGACCGATGTGCTGGATCAGGTCGACGTCCTGCTCGTCCCAGTCGGCGGCGAGCAGGGCGAGACCGATGACGGTCGCATAGTCGTCGGGGGCTGTGGCGGACCAGCCACCGGCCCGCCTCTTGGATACATTCACGGTCCGCGCGCAACGCCGCGGCGGTGATGTGCTCGTTGGGGTGGATCGGGACGTCCACATCGTGGAACGCCCAGACCAACTCTCCGGCGCGGCCTCAGGCCGGGCGAAGAACGCGTCCAGAACGGCGGCCGCAGCGGCACCTTCTCGGCGCCTGTCCTCGGGCCCTTCGACTGTGCCGCGACGCACGCCGCTGTCGGGATAGGGCTTGCCCTCACGACGAGGTCGACGCAGTCAAGTAGCGGCCGCTCAGGACTCCCCTGTGCGCGTGACAGCGGGTACCGTCCGGCAGTTCGATCATCGCGTCCGCCTCCGGGCCGATGCGGGACCGCAGCCTCCAGCAAGGATTGAGGAGGCAAAAAGCCGGATCGAGCACCCTGAAGACGCCGCCATCGGCCCTGATCTCCGCTATGGGACAGATCAGGAGTGGCCATCGCCCCAGGTGGCCGACGTGATGGCCGGTGCTGATACCCGGCAGTCAGTCGTCAACGACGAATGGCGTGTAGCCGGGAGCGGGTTCACTGACCTGAAGGTCGGAGAAGGCGAGGGTGAGGTCATGAGCGTTGGTCCGGACACGGACTTCGTGGAAATCAATCCCGATCGCTTCGGACCAGGCGGCAGCGGTCGGTGAGTCGCGGACGAGCGTGGCCCCGGGATAGAGAGCATGCCATTTGACGCCCCAGACGTAGCCGTCAGGGTCCTGGCCCGGCTCATCATCGACGAGCCGGTCATCCAAGGAACTCTTCCAAATGTCCGGCTGGACGGCCGTCCGGCAGCGGACCTCGACGCAGTGACGGAAGAGGTACCGCAGGTTCGCCGGCGGTAGTCCGGTCCCCGGATCCGCTGTCGCGTGGATGATGACCTCGTAGTCGCGCATGTAATCGACGAACCCGTGGAAGACCACGCCTTGGTCGAACACGTCCTCCAGGGCCCGCTCCAGCACAGCAACGTCCATGAGCATCGTTCTACACCAGCGCCGGGCTCCGCCTGCGCATGGACGGATGATCGTTTCCCTCGACTCGTCGAGCGTTGATCAGGCGAGCAGGTCGGCCAAGTCGGCGGCGGAGCGTGCGGTGAGCCGGTAGATGCCTTGAACGCCGAGGCTGTGGGTCAGTTTGCCGTCGTCGTCGAGATGTTTGAGTTTCCGTTCGGCCCGCTGCGAACGGTAGGTGAGCCGTTGCAGGACCTCGATCGGTATGCCGATCCCGGTTCTGAGAGTGCTGCCGTGGCCGAGAACGACCTCGTTCGTACATGTGGGCGCGAGGAATCGCCAGTCCGGAAATCTCTGGTAGCACTTCTCCAGCTCAATGGCGCCCTGCTCGTCCGGTTCAAAGGACACGATGTCCTGGACGGTCATGCAGCCCATGACGTGGAGGATCCGGTCCCGGACGTAGATCGGGAACACGGAATCGCCGACTGCGACCTTCGCTCTCAGGAAGCTCGGCTCAGACTGATGCGGGCCACCGTACAAGACCTCGAGCGAACGTCCGACCAGGTTCGACTCGAAATACTTCACCCGATCCTGGGGCCAATACACCGTAAACGCCTCGCTCATGCACGGAAGGCTACCGCCGACCTTGCCGGATATTGATCAGGCAGACATCCGCGACGACCCAACACGGAAGTCAGCGAGCCCGAGCTTCGCCAAGTGCAACCTCACTATGCCCACCATCGCAACCCAGCCAGCAGATCGACCTCAGCCAAACACCCAGATCCACCGGACAATCTCTAGGAGGTACATTTTTCGCCGAGATGCTGGACTCGGTGGACGTTCAGGGCGTCGCCCTTGAGGGAGGGCTCCAGGAGCCGGCCCTGGGCGGGATCCCAGAGGGTGTACTTGTCGTCGGAGGAGACGAAGTACAGCACGGGCCGGGCGGGCACTGGCAGGCCCGCGGAGGCGTCGATGCCTTCGCGGAGGCGGATACAGGCGACCTTCAGGTCGAATCTGCCAACAGCGTCGAGATCGGTTCCTCCTCCGACGAAGTAGCCGACGGCTTCCTGGCCCGCACGCGCCGCGTACTCCACCCTGAGCGCGCCGAGTCCGAGCAGGACGACCATTCCCAGGCACAGGAACGGAAGCACCGGCACCGGGTAGTGCAGAGTGCGGAGCCAGCCGATGCTCCCCATGAGGAGGATGAGGAATCCGGAGGCTCCCACGACCTCGGGGAATCCGGCGGCGAACTCCGTCGTCCAGTCGAGTCCGGCGTCACCCGCGCCGACGTCGAACGCGCCTAGATAGAAGACGCTGATCAGACGGCCCACACCAAGGGGTGCGGAGACCACCACGGCGACAGCCGAGAGGATCCCGCCCACGACCACGAGCCCAGACGTCGTGCGCGCGAGGACCCCGCAGCCGATCAGACCCATCATGATCAGGAGCAGCAGGGCCAGTCCCTCTGATCGGCGTAGGACGATCTCGCCGAACGCAGGGGCGGCGATGAGGAGTCCGACGAGCAACGACTGCGTTCGGAGTGCAGCCCTGGTGCCGCGGGTTCTCTCGACCCAGGTGCGGACTGCCACTCCGCCGGCCAGTGAAAGCGGAAAGAACAACGCCCAAAGGGGTGCGTCCAGGGTCACGGCGCCCGAGACGAAAGCCGACCCGACCGTGAGCAGGCCGCCCGCGGCGGCGATCGTGCCCGTCCGCCGCTTCGACCACCGGTGCTCCCAGAGCCGGGATTCAGGAGTCTCCTCGACGAGTACCTCCGCGGATACCTCCGCGGAGTCGACGGTTCCGCCCACTCCCGAAGCCCTCACTAGACGCCTGACCGAAGCCATCGCGCCGTTCTTGATCAGGAGATTGGCGCTGGGAACGTAGACGTCGACATCCGCACTCGGAGAGCCGCCGAGGACGCGCCACTGCCAGGGCTCGCCTTCCAGCGCCCGCTCGAACCTGTCGAGGTCGCGGACCCCCTTCACCTTGACGGCGATCGTCGTACTGAAATCACCACGTGGAGCGGCACCGCGCAGGGTCGGCCGATCATCATGAACAGTCATCCGGACATAGTTATACACACGAGCTAAATAGGCACGAACTAGACAATTCACTCCGGCAACGGCGAGATCAACTCTTGTAGGTGAGGTTCTTCGCCGCCGACGGAGCCTCCAGACGGTTGCGGTAGCAGTCCCAAAGCGCCTCCCACACCATGGGGTCCCGCTCGTTGTGCATGGCGAAGCCGATCTCGGCGGTCACCCAGTACTCATCAAGCAGATCGAGTAGCCCGGAGGCCAACCGGAGCCGTCCGACCGCGTCCAGTCCGTCGGCCAGTACCGCCCCTGACGCGCATTCGTGGGCGACCTCTGCCGCCGTCAGCTCACTGCCCGGCCGTTCGACGTCCGTCCACACGCCTTCGCGGATCTCGACGACGCCGACCTCCGCCAACCATCGTCGCGCGTTCTCGATCTCGTCGTCTTTCACGCGAGCCAGTGTGTACGTCTCGGCGAACCGGGGATCGTAGGCGGTTGAATGTGGGGATGGACAGTCCGGTTTGGGGCGCTCTGCCCGCAGATATCGCAGCCCGTATCGATGAGCTCGCCTCGGCCGGCCGGACGCTTCAGGCCGTCATGGAGTTGAGGAAGTCGTCACCGGAGCCCCTGCCCGGACTGTACGAGTGTGTGGATCTGGTCGCCGAGCGTTGCGCGGAACTCGGGGTGCGGTTCGGGCCTGAGCCCACACACCCGCTGAGCGTTGACGGCCTCGAAGCAGAGGTCAGAGGGCTTTCCTGGGTTCCGGCCGCGATCGAGGCGGTCTGGGACGGCGACAGCTTCAGCTGGATCGTCGACCTGTGCGTGGTGGGCGCCGAACCGGGAGTCGAGCATCGCCTGGCGAGTATCAGGCCGGGCGAGGAGCTACGACGGCTGCACGGGGACGTCCTGTTGCCGGAGGCGAAGGAGGCCGTCCGGGCCGGTGGTCTGGTCGCGGACCGGCTCGGAATCCCCTTCTACTTCGCCTCACCTGACGACCCGGAACCCGACCTGCCCCGCTGGTGGGAATCAGCCAGGTGACCGGGTGCCCCGGCAGGGCTCAGCCCTCACAGGTTTCGGCGCTGTAGACGTCCAGCAGCCGGAGGTGGAGATGAGGGGATTCGAACCCCTGACCCCTTCGATGCGAAAATCCAGAGCCACCAGAGCGTTTCCCCAGCTCAAAGACATGATCGCAGGTCAGCCCTCAGGCGACGGCCGCGTCCGGCCTCGTCTGGCCGCATCGCTCCGTGCTTCGCCGCATTCTGCACGGTTCAACACTCGCGCTTTGGGCCATACCCCCACCACCAGCAGGGCGTGAGTCATGTCGCCCCAATCGCCAGGCTCGAGAACCTCACCGTGCCGCTCGGCGTCAGGGACCCGGGGCGCGGAATTCTTCAGCATCCAGGCGACGGCCGTTCACTAGTGGATCCAGGCTGTCCGCCAGCGCGAGGCCGAAGGAAACCGCTCGAGCTCAGGCCGAATTGACTCGCAGGGACTGAAGAGTCCGAAGCGTCCGGATACGGGCAGACGCGCTATCCGATCTTGTCGACGTCGCTGAACCGCGCTCCCTGCCGGAAAGCCCTGTCTGCTGTCGACCCACCGAAACGACCGCCAGGTGTCAGGGTTCACAGCCAGGTGTCCGATTCCCGCGGGGGCTGGCTGGGAGGCGTTTCGGGGTGATCTCGTGGGTGAAGGGGTAGCGGTCGAGTTCGGCCGACAGCGGGCCGTATTCGTCGGCGTGGCCGGATGGGCGGATGAGAGTGTGCGGACGGCCGTCGCGCAGGTCGACCTCGACCTGGCCGGTCAGGCCTGCTCGGGTGAGCTCGGTGGTGACGAGGCGGTGGACGGCGTCTTGGAGCAGGGCGGGTTTGTAGATCTTGCCGACGGCGGTGGTGGGGAGGACGTCGACGATGTGCACGGTTCTGGGGGCGGCGGCTGGTTCGGGGGCGTGGTCGCGGGCCCAGGCCAGCAGGTCTTTCTCCTGGGCCGGGGAGCCTTCGGCGAGGACGAGGTAGGCGGCGGGTACCTCGCCGGAGTGCGGGTCGGGGGCGCCGATGACGGCGGCGGCGGTGACGTCGGGGTGGGCGAGCAGGGATTCCTCGATGGGGCCGGGGTCGATATTGTGGCCGCCGCGGATGATGAGGTCCTTGGCGCGGCCGGTGAGGTAGAGGTAGCCGTCGGCGTCGACGTGGCCCAGGTCGCCGGTGAGGAGCCAGCCGTCGAAGATCTTGCCGGTGGGGTCGGGGGCGGGTCCGGTCGCTCCGGGGCGCAGGTAGCCGGGGAAGACGCTGGGGCCCTTGATGGCCAGGACGCCGGTTCGGCCAGGCGGGCAGTCCGCGGTGGGGCGGTCGTCGGCGTCGACGGTGACGGCCTTGACGTGCTGGTAGGGCAGGCGCAGCCCAACGGTGCCCTCGCGGGGGGCGAAGGCGGGGGTGGCCGCGGTCGCGCAGGTCGCCTCGGTCAGCCCGTAGCCCTCCAGCAGGGGGACGCCCGCGGTGGCCTCGAAGGTGGTGCGGACCTTCTTGGGCAGGGGGGCGGCGCCGACGGCTCCGGCGCGCAGGCTGGACAGGTCGACTCCGTCGGGCACGGCGGGAAGGCCCGCGTAGACGGTGGGCACTCCGGAGAAGCTGCTGACCTTGTAGTGGGCGATGATGTGCCAGAAGTCGGCCATGAGGGCCCGGTCGCGGTAGCCGAGGGGGCCGAGGGAGACCACGAGCCGTCCGTGCATGAGGGGGCCGAGCCCGGTCACGTGCAGGGCGTTGACGTGGAACAGCGGCAGGCCGGCGAGGACGACGGAGCCGTCGAGAAAAGCGCCGGAGCAGCCCAGCGCCCACGCCATGTACACCTCCATGGCATGGGTGTGGGGGGCGATCTTGGGGACGCCGGTCGTTCCACCGGTGTGGAAGTAGGCGGCCAGGTCCTCAGGCGCGGGCCGGTGGGTCGTGAGCAGCCGGTCCGCGGGCTGGGCGGCGGCCAGCTCATCGAAGCCGACCTCTTCGAGGATGTGGCCCGGATCGGGAGCGGATCCGACTGCCGCGAGTGCCCGGAGACCGGGCAGGCGGGCCGCGATCCTCTGGGCTTTGGCCCACAGATCCGGGGCGAGGTCGGGTCCGGGGGCCAGGAGCAGCTCCGCGCCGGTCAGGCTGAGGATTTCCACGAGGTGGTCCTCGGCGAGCAGGGGGTTGACGGGGTTGGCGATGCCGACGGCCTGGGCTCCGAGCAGCGCGGCGTAGGTGGTGCCGAGGTTGGGGAGCATCAGGGCGACGACGCCGCCCTGGGGCAGGTCGAGCGACAGGTAGGCGTTGGCCGCCCGGTGTACCTGCTCCAGCAGGTGCCCGAACGTCCAGACGGGTGCGTCCCGCCACGCCGCGCCGTTCTCGCCCAGCAGGTGGAGCGCGGGTCGGTCGGGGTGGGCGTGGGCGGTGCGGGTGAGCAGCTCGTAGGTGCTGGCGGACAGGTCGCGGTCTTCCAGCGGCACGGCCTCGATGGCCGGGACGTCCTCGGGGAGCAGGACGAGGGGACGGTCACCTTGGGTGTGCGGGGCGGGTGTCATCGGGGCTCCCCGGCGAGGTTGGCGATGCGCATCAGTTCGCTCCTGGATGAGAAAGGGGCTGGGCGGGGAATGCGGTGCGGCTGAGGTCGGGCATGGCCGCGCACAGCTCGGCCGGGGTGCGGCCGGTCCTGGCGACCGTGCCGTCGGGCCGGACCAGGGCCGCCGCCGCCC
>NZ_BAAGZI010000031.1:0-30250 GCF_054778695.1 Actinocorallia lasiicapitis | reverse complement strand
AACCGCACCTACGCGCGGGCCGCACGGCTCGCGGCGGGCGCCGAGGTTCCGGCGCGCGCGATCCGGCTGGACGAACTGGCGTCCGAGCTGGCCGCCGCCGACCTGATCGTCTCCTGCACGGGGGCCGCCGGGCTGGTCCTCACCGCGGACCAGCTCACCCCGGGCCGCCGGTTCCTGCTCGACCTGGCGCTGCCGCACGACATCGACCGGAACGTCCTGGAAGTCCCCGGGGTGGGGCTGGCCGGGCTGGAGGACCTGCGCACCGCGCAGGAGGCGCGGAACGCGGTCGGTCCCGAGGCCGTCGAGGCCGCGCGGGCGATCGTCGCCCAGGAGGTCGAGGACTTCCTGTCGGCGGCGCGTGCCGCGGCCGTCGCGCCGACGGTGGTGGCGCTGCGCGCCAAGGCCGCCGAAGTCGTCGAGCTGGAGCTGGCGCGGCTGCGCGCGAAGCTGCCGGAGCTCGACCCCAAGACAGAACACGAGCTCGCGATGACCGTGCGGCGCGTGGCGGACAAACTGCTGCACGCCCCGACCGTCCGGGTGAAGGAGCTGGCGGCCGCCCCCGGTGGCGACGCCTACGCCGACGCCCTGCGCGAGCTCTTCGACCTCGACCCCACGGCTCCCGAGGCCGTGACCCGCGCCGATCTGCGCGGAACAGGAACCGGTGAAAAATGACGCGTTTGTCGCTCGGTACCCGTAAGAGCCTGATGGCGATGACCCAGTCCGGACTGGTCGCCCAGGCATTGACCCGGGCCACCGGGCATGACGTTGATCTTGTCGGGGTAACGACCGAGGGTGATGTATCCAAGGCGCTGCTCGCTCAGATGGGCGGTACGGGGGTCTTCGTCAACGGGCTGCGGGAGAAGATCCTCGACGGTGAGGTGGACTTCGCCGTGCACTCGCTGAAGGACCTGCCGACCGCGCCCGCCGAAGGGATCACCCTCGTGGCGATCCCGCCGCGCGACGACCCGCGCGACGCCCTGTGCGGCCCCGGCAAACTCGCCGAACTGCCGCCGGGCGCGAAGGTCGGCACCGGCTCGCCGCGCCGCGGCGCCCAGCTCCGCGCCCTCCGCCCCGACCTCGACGTCATCGCGATCCGCGGCAACGCCGACACCCGGCTCGGCAAGGTCACCAGCGGGGAGCTCGACGCGATCGTCCTCGCCAACGCAGGACTGCACCGGATCGGCAGAACCGAGGCGATCGGCCAGGTGTTCTCCCCCGAGGAGATGCTGCCCGCGCCGGGCCAGGGCGCGCTCGCCCTGGAGTGCCGCAGCGACCGCACCGTCCTGCTGGAGATCCTGGGCGTGCTCGACGACCCGGCCACCCGCGCCGCGGTCACCGCCGAACGCACCGTGCTGGCGGTGCTGGAGGCCGGCTGCTCCGCCCCGGTCGGCGCCTACGCCCACCTCGAGGACGACGACGTCCTCGCTCTGACCGCCGCCGTGGTCTCCCACGACGGCACCCGCCAGCTCAGGCTCTCGGCGAGCGGTCACCCCGACCGCGCCGCCGAGCTGGCGCGCGAACTCGCGCAGCGGCTCTTCGACCAGGGCGCCGCACAGCTCATGGAGGTTCCGTGACCGTCACATTCGTTGGACTCGGACCGGGTGATCCCGGTCTGCTCACGTTGCGGGCCGCGGAGTGCCTGGGCAAGGCCGACACCGTCGTGGTGAACCTTGCCGGCTGCCCCGCCGAGGTCCTGGCGCACGTCAAGCCGGGCGCGGAGATCATCGACGCGGACGAGCGCGACGCGGTCAAGCTCGTGGCCGGCGCGGCCGCCGGTGAAGGCCGGAACGTCGTCCGGCTGGTCGCGGGGGATTCGGGGCTCGGCGGGCGGGCCGCCCGTGAGGCCGAGGCCTGCGCCGACGCCGGCATCCAGTTCGAGATCGTGCCGGGCGTGTCGGCCGTCACGGCGGTGCCGCAGTACGCGGGCATCCCGCTGCGCGACGAGAACACCCGCGAGGTCCGGGTGATCGACGCCGCGGGCGGCGGGGTCGACTGGGAGTCCTACGCCGGCGGCGACGCCACCCTGGTGATCCTGGGCGCGGAGGGCTCGGTCAGCGAGGTCGCCAAGGGCCTGATGTCGGCCGGGCGCTCCGACACCACCCCCGCCGCGTGCACGTCGCTCGGCACCACCACCGAGCAGGAGACCGTGGTCTCGACCCTGGGCCGGCTGTACGCCGACACCAAGGGCATGGACGCCCCGTCGCTGATCGTGGTCGGCGACGTCGTCAACTGGCGCAAGAAGCTGTCGTGGTTCGAGACCAAGCCGCTGTTCGGCTGGCGGGTGCTGGTGCCGCGCACCAAGGAGCAGGCGGGCGACCTGTCGGAGCAGCTCCGCTCCTACGGCGCGGTCCCCGAGGAGGTCCCGACGATCTCCGTGGAGCCGCCGCGGACCCCCCAGCAGATGGACCGCGCCATCAAGGGCCTGGTCACCGGCCGGTACGAGTGGGTCGTGTTCACCTCGATCAACGCGGTGAAGGCCGTCCGGGAGAAGTTCGACGAGTACGGCCTGGACGCCCGCGCCTACGCCGGGCTGAAGGTCGCGGCCGTCGGCGAGTCCACGGCCGCCGCGCTGGTCGAGTTCGGCGTCATGCCCGATCTGGTGCCCGCCGACAACCAGTCCAGCGAAGGGCTGCTGGAGGTCTGGCCGGCCTACGACGAGGACCTCGACCCGATCAACCGGGTGCTGCTGCCGCGCGCCGACATCGCCACCGACCGGCTGATCTCCGGGCTGACCGAGCTCGGCTGGGAGTGCGACGACGTCACCGCCTACCGGACCGTCCGGGCCGCTCCGCCACCCCAGCCGATCCGCGAGGCGATCAAGGGCGGCGGGTTCGACGCGGTGCTGTTCACCTCGTCGTCGACCGTCAAGAACCTGATCGGGATCGCCGGTAAGCCCCACAATGTGACGGTTATCGCAGTCATCGGCCCGCAGACGGCGAAAACCGCCGAGGAGTATGGGCTGAGGGTCGACGTGATGGCCGACAAACCCTCCGTACCGGCCCTCGCAGCGGCCGTCGCGGAGTACGGTGCGAAGCGGAGGGCGGCTCAGGCCGAGGCCGGCGAGGCGTTGCGCAAGCCCAGCCAGATGCGGCGCGGGGCGAGGAAGAAGAGGTTCAGCTAGAGATGACTTTTCCGGTGGATCGTCCGCGGCGGCTGCGCCGCTCGGGTGCGCTGCGCCGTCTCGTCGCCGAGACCACGCTGAGCCCGTCCGACTTCGTCCTTCCGATGTTCGTGAAGGAAGGGATCGAGGAGGCCGCGCCGATCGGCTCGATGCCGGGCGTGTTCCAGCACACCCGCGAGAGCCTCCGCAAAGCCGCCCACGAGGCGGTCGAGGCGGGCGTCGGCGGGATCATCCTGTTCGGGATCCCGGCCGTCAAGGACGAGCGGGGCTCGGGCGCCGACGACCCGGCCGGGATCGTCCAGAAGGCCCTGCGGGACCTGACGTCCGACCTGGGCGACTCCACCGTGCTGATGACCGATCTGTGCCTGGACGAGTTCACCTCGCACGGCCACTGCGGGCTGCTCACGCCGTCGGGCGACGTCGACAACGACTCCACGCTGGAGCGGTACGCGTCGATCGCGGTCGCGCAGGCCGCGGCGGGCTCCCAGGTGATCTCGCCGAGCGGGATGATGGACGGCCAGGTCCACGCGATCCGCACCGCGCTGGACGGCGCCGGCTACCAGAACACCCCGATCATGGCCTACTCGGCGAAGTACGCCTCGGCGTTCTACGGCCCGTTCCGCGACGCCGCCGAGTGCGCGCCGCAGTTCGGCGACCGCGCCGCCTACCAGCAGGATCCTGCCAACGCCCGTGAGTCGATCCGCGAGATCCTCCTGGACGTCCAGGAGGGCGCGGACATCGTCATGGTGAAGCCGGCGGGCGCCTACCTCGACGTCATCCGGCAGGTCCGCGACACGGTCGACCTGCCGCTCGCCGCCTACCAGGTGTCCGGCGAGTACGCGATGATCGAGGCGGCCGCGGCGAACGGCTGGATCGACCGCGATCGGGCGATCCGCGAGTCACTGGTGTCGATCAAGCGGGCGGGCGCCGACGTCATCCTGACCTACTGGGCGACCGAGGCGGCGCGCACCCTCGGGTGATCTTCGTATAGTCAATTAGGACCGTTTCCGGGGGGCGCCGCGCAGGTTTCCCCCGCTTTCGCCATCATCGGGGGAAGGGCGGTTCTCTCTCCGGGGGGCGATTCATGTTGGCGGTCTCACGCTACGCACGAACCAGGAACAAGTCGGTGTCGCAGGCGCGCGACTACGCCGCCCTGGGCTGGGCGGTCGTCCCCGGGGTGACCGCCCCGGTGGCGGGCGACCGGGCCTGTAGCTGCGACCGGATCGGCTGTCCCGACCCGGGCGCGCACCCGGTGTCGACGGGCTGGGCCCGCCTGGCCACCACGGACCCCGATCTGATCGCCACCTGGTGGAACCGCAACCCCGACGCCAACATCATCCTGCCCACGGGCCGCACCTTCGACGTGATCGACGTCCCCGCACCCCACGGCGCGGCCCGCCTCGCCCAGATGCTCCGCGAGAACACCCCCGTAGGCCCCGTCGCCGCGATCGGCGACGACCGCTACCTGTTCTACGTGGCGACCCGCGGTATGCCGGAGGACGAGGACGAATGGTGGTCCTGCCACCTCGACTGCTCCCCGGAATCCATCGTCGACAACCCGGGAATGCGCTGGCACTGCCGCGACAGCTACGTCATCGCCGCCCCTTCCCTCCTCCCCGGCGGCCGCGAGGTCACCTGGGTCCGCCCCCCCGACGGCACCCCCCTCCCCGACCCCCTCCGCGTCCTGGAAATCCTCGCGGACTAACGCGGATCAGCCGCTTATCGTGGCGTGCACCCATTTGCCGCCACGGTCGTCGGGCGTCACCCCGTAAGACGTGGCCAGGGCGGCGACGAGATACAGCCCCCAGCCGCCGCCGTTGTCGAAGGTCTCCGCAGTGGCGTCGAGAGTTTCGAGCGTGAGGTCGGTTGCCCCCTGGCGACGGGTGCGGCAGGGCTGGAGTCCCAAACAGCCAGAAAGACGCCACGAGTATCGCGCCCCAGCCACTGACGAGGCGTGTGGAGCTCGCGCGCGTGTGGCTTACGGTGGCCGTCCGCGACTCCAAGAACCCCGGGCTTAGCCACCTCGCGCTGACCCGCCGGCAGTTCGCCGGGCTCGCCACCGGTATCAAGATCGACGTCTGAAACGACGGGTGTTTGCTCTCGCCCCGACAACAGCCCAGGCACCCTCGACCTTGCCGGATCCCTGGTTGGTCGGCGGGGGCCTTGATGTGAAGAAGTTGTTATGGGTTGCCTGGTGGCCATGGGTGGTCGATAGTCAGGATCTTGTTGACTCGTTTGTGTCGATCATGGTTGGTTCGGCTCGGAATGAACATTGAGCCGAAAGGGAGTCATGCGCATTTCCAGGTGTGGTCGGATTTTTGGCGCAGGGGCTTTGGCGGCGGCTCTGGTGGGGGCTCCACACGGGGCTCGGGCGGCGGAACCTGCTCCGACTGACGAATTCGCGGCGTTGGCTGATGCGATTCTGACGGAGCGGAATGAAGCCCTCGTGGAGGGCGGAGCGCCGACGGCACGCGCACTCCGGAGTAGGGGAGTCCCCGTGCGGAGCGCCGTGGCGGCCAGGAAGAGGCCGGGTACCGGGCGCTGAAAGCTCGAAAAGTGAAGCTGAAGAAGGCCAAGGAGGCTTACACCAGCGCCGACACCCAGGTGAAGGTGGACAAGAGTTCGGTGTCCGGAGAAACCGCGACGGTCCAGGTCACCGAGACGACGATGCTCACCTACAAGAAGGTCCGTGGAGGGGAGCCGCCGGCGACCGGCTTCCAGGCACGACATGAGCTCGTCTTCACCAAGGGCGCCTCGGGCGGCTGGGAGCTGGCGAAGATCACCTCGTTGGACGTTGGGGGGACGGCTGCCGTGAACCAGCCGGGGCCAGTGGCGGACACCACCCCAGCGGACAAGGTCGGGAAAGGCATGAAGACCGCGGGGACCACCGAGCCGCCCGGGGGTGGAAAGGGCAAGAGCCGTGCGAACGATCGGCGGGCCTACAGCTACTCGGCCATGGCCACCTACGCCGAGCGATACTGGAGTAACTACAACACTGCCTACCGGCGGTTCAATGACACCGGGGGTGACTGCACCAACTTCATCAGCCAGGCTCTGAAAGCCGGTGGATGGGCGCACGACCTCGGGCTGTACACGGATTATCACAACTGGTGGTACAACTCGGCGAACCAGACGAGGTCCTGGATCAACGTGGGCTACTGGGCGTCGTTCGCCCGCGCCAGCGGTCGGACCTCCTATCTGGGGAACGTGTACGACCTGGGCATAGGTGACATTCTGCAGATGGACTTCACCAACAACGGGTCCAAGGACCACTCGATGATGGCGACTTACAAGAACAATGGGGTGCCCTATCTCACGTACCACTCCAACAACACGTACAGGCGATCGGTGGCCAGCATCGTCTCGTCCAACCCGGGTGCGGTCTACTACGCGTTTCGTACCTGACCTGCCGCGTTTCTGTCTGGCCGCGGCGCTGCTCCTGACGCTGGGTGGGCTCGTCGGGTGTGGTGGAGACGACACGTCATCCCCCGACGAGAAGGCGCTCGACCGTTTCCTCGGCGACTACGTCGAGGATCTGAACGCCAGGGACGAACCGGCGCTCGCCGAACTGCTCAAACACCATCCAGACGGTGCGGCCGACGCCAAGGCCCGGATCGCGGCCTACGGAGGCCAGGGCTGGCAGGTCACCTGGAGCTACAGGTCGGAGTTCGCCGACACCTACCAGGTGACGGGCACGGGCACCCAGGCCTCGGGCAAGAACCTCGACCTGGCCGAGACCGCAGGCTGGGAGAATGGCCACTGGCATCTGGCTCCGCTCCCCGGGGTCGTGCCCAGGCCGTCGGATGCCGCCACGTCCACCAAACCCTGATCGCAGGCCGTCACCCTCGCCCGAGCCGGACGAGGGTGACGGCTCGGCTGCGTAGCCTTGCTGTCACTGGATAGCTGAACGTAGCAAGACGTATCGGTGCTCAGGGTTCGGCCGAACAAGGGCAGCGAGATCCGTGGTCAGGTTTTTGGGGGTTTGATGGTGAGTTTGCCGCCCCAGCCGCCGTAGACGACGGTGAAGGTGATTTTGGGTTTGCCGGGGGCTAGGACGGTGACCTTGAGTTGTTTGGGGAGCCAGGCGGAGGCCATCTGGAGTTCGTAGGTGACCTTCGGCTTTTTGTAGGTGGGGACGATCGCGGCGATGGAGGCGGGGGCCACCGGGAGGGTGCCGGTGTAGCGGGTGCCGGTGCGCTCGAAGGTCTCAGAACCCGTCAGGAGGGCCGTCAGGGAGTCCAGGGAGGCTCCGTAGCGGGTCTGGGAGGCCAGGGCCGCGTAGCCCTTCGCCTTGGGGCCCAGGGGGAGTTTCTGCCACTTGGCACCGGTCTGGACGTAGACGCTGCCGCCGACGATCAGCGCCGGTTTGCGGGTGTAGGGGCGCGGGCCGGTCAGGTTGACCTTGAGGTCGGAGTCCGTGAGGACCATGCCGCCCGTCGCCGTCGTCACGTTCTTGCCGGAGGTCAGCCGGAAGTTGACCGTCGCGGTGCGCTTGGCGGTGGCCGCGGTCGTGATCTTGTCGGCGAGGCCGGGGCCGTCGATGACGAACTTCGGCGGCGGCGTCGAAGTGGGGCCCGCGCTCACTGCCGCGGAGGTCGCGGCAACGGAGGGGGAGGACGCGGCGGACGCGTCGTCGCCGTCCCTGAGCCCGTAGAACGCGACCGCGGCGACCGCGACGGCCACCGCGGCGCCCGCGCCGACCAGCGGCGGCCTGCTCGACGTCTCGGACACGACCGGGGTCGAGGTGACCGTCCTGGCGTTCGGCCGGGACGTGCCCGGGCTCGACGGCGCGGTCGCCGCCCGCTGGGCCAGCTCCCTGACCCGGGCGCGGGACCGCTTCTCCCAGTCGGCGCCGAACACCGGCGAGACGGCCTCGTCCAGCTCGGTGAGGAAGTCCGCGGCCGTCGCCGGACGCTTGGCGGGCTCCTTGGCCAGGCCCCGCAGCACCAGCGAGCGCAGCGGCCCGGGGATGTCGGAGACGGGGATCGGGTTGCCGGCGTGAGCCTTGGCCAGCGCGTTCACCGAGCCCGTGAAGACGGGACGTCCGGTCAGGCACTCGACGAATACGGCCGTCGCGGCGTAGATGTCGGCCTGGGGGCTCTGCGGGGAGCCCTGCCAGCGTTCGGGCGCCTGGTACTTGGGGTCGCCCGCGGGCGCGCCCTTGCCGCCGGGCACGCCCAGGCAGAAGTCCGCGATCTTCGCCCGGCCGTCGGGCGCGATCAGCACCCGGTCGGGCGTGATGTCGCCGTGGATGACGCCCTTGGCGTGCGCCGAGGTCAGGCCCAGCAGGACGTCCGAGAGGACCACCACGGCCGACTCGGCGTCCAGCGGGTCGCCCAGCAGCCGCCGCAGCGGCACCCCGTCGAAGTACTCGGCGACGATCGCCGCGTCCGCCCCGTTGTCGATCAGCTCGTAGAGCTGGACGAGGTTGTCGTCCTCGAGCTGGCTCAGCCAGGTGATCTTCTGCTGGAACGCGTCGTCACGGTTCACGGCAGCCGACAGGTAACGGATCGTGACCTGGGTCCTGGTCATCTCGTCCATGGCGAGTACCTGCCGCCCCGACCCGTCGGCTCCCAGTTCTCGCACGAGTGCGAAACCCGGTACCGCCCACCCCTCCGCCACGTCTGCCCTTCCATGCCGCCTTATTGCTTCCATGGGTGGATATCGGCCGCTAGGTGCCCACGTCAAGGCCGTTACCGTTTTGGTGCTGGCACACTGTGAGGGTGACTTCCACGATGCGTTCGCAGGAACTTTTCGACCGTGCCCAGCAGGTGGTGCCCGGAGGCGTGAACTCCCCGGTCCGCGCGTTCCGCGCAGTGGGCGGCACCCCGCGGTTCATGGCCTCCGCCCAGGGCCCCTACCTGAAGGACGCGGACGGTAACGAGTACGTTGACCTGATCTGCTCCTGGGGGCCGATGATCCTCGGCCACGCGTTCCCGTCGGTCGTCGAGGCCGTGACGGCCGCGGCCGCGCGCGGCACCTCCTACGGCGCGCCCACGCAGGGCGAGGTCGAGCTGGCCGAGGAGATCGTCTCCCGGACGGCCGTGGACAAGGTGCGCCTGGTCAGCTCCGGCACCGAGGCGACCATGTCGGCGATCCGGCTGGCGCGCGGCTTCACCGGCCGGTCGAAGATCGTCAAGTTCGCGGGCTGCTACCACGGGCACGTCGACTCGCTGCTGGCCGCCGCGGGCTCCGGCGTCGTGACGCTCGGCCTGCCGGACACCCCCGGTGTGACGGGTGCGACCACGGCCGACACGATCGTCCTGCCGTACAACGACGCCGCGGCCGTCGAGGACGCGTTCGCCGCGCACGGCGCCGAGATCGCCTGCGTGATCACCGAGGCGTGCCCGTGCAACATGGGCGTGGTCCCGCCGGTGGACGGGTTCAACGAGCTGCTGCGCCGGCTGGCCACCCGCCACGGCGCCCTGCTGATCATCGACGAGGTCCTGACGGGCTTCCGGGTCACCAGGTCGGGCTGGTTCGGCCGGGAGGGCGTCCAGGCCGATCTGTTCACCTTCGGCAAGGTGATGGGCGGCGGGCTGCCCGCGGCCGCGTTCGGCGGCCGGGCCGACATCATGGACCATCTGGCCCCCGTCGGCCCCGTCTACCAGGCCGGCACCCTGTCCGGTAACCCCCTGGCGACGGCCGCGGGCCTGGCCACGCTGCGCGCCTGCACCGACGAGGTGTACGCGAAGGTCGACCGCGCCGCCGACCTTGTCGCCACCTGGGCGACCGAGGCCCTCGCCAAGGAGGGCGTGCCGCACCGCCTCCAGAAGGCCGGCAACCTGTTCTCGGTGTTCTTCACCGACGCCCAGGTCTTCGACTTCGCGCAGGCCCAGCGGCAGAACCCGGCCGCCTACGCCGCGTTCTTCCACGAGGCGCTGAACCGGGGCGTCTACCTGCCGCCGTCCTCGTACGAGGTCTGGTTCCTGTCGGCCGCCCACGACGACGCCGCCCTCGACCGGGTCGCCGAGGCGCTCCCGCACGCGGCGCGGGCCGCGGCGGCGGCTCTGTAGAGCTCCGGGTACTCTGACGACGCCATGACTGAGACGACGATCGTTCACCTGCTGCGCCACGGCGAGGTGCACAACCCCGACGGCATCCTCTACGGCCGCCTGCCCGATTTCCATCTGAGCGAGGACGGCGTCCTGATGGCCAAGGCCGCCGCCGACTGGTTCGCCGGACGCGACGTCGTCGCGCTGTACTCCTCGCCGCTGGAGCGCGCGCAGGAGACGGCCGAGCCGACCGCGGAGACGTTCGGGCTGGCCCCCGTCCTGGACGAGCGGCTGATCGAGGCCGCCAACCCCACCTTCGAGGGGAAGAAGTTCTCCAAAAAGCTGCTGCGCAACCCGGCGATCTGGCCCAAGCTCGCCAACCCGACCAAGCCTTCGTGGGGCGAGCCCTACGAGGAGCTGGCCCGGCGGATGCTGCGCGTCGCCTACGACGCGCGGGACGCCGCCCGCGGCCATGAGGCGGTCTGCGTCAGCCATCAGCTCCCGATCTGGACCGCGCGGCTGCGGGCCGAGGGCCGTCGGCTCTGGCACGATCCGCGGAACCGGGAGTGCGGGCTGGCGAGCGTCACCAGCCTGGTGTTCGAGGGGAACGCCCTGGTTCGCGTGGATTACCAGGAACCGGCCGCCGCGCTGGTCCGCAACCCCACCACCCCGGGCGCCTGAACCGCCGGTACAGTCATGTACTACGTCTTGTAGTACTGAGGAGTGATCCCAGATGAACCCCCGAGCCGCGCTCGCCGTCTGCGCCGTCGCGTCCCTCGCCGCGGCGGGCTGCTCCGGCGGCTCGGGGACCCCGGCCGGCGGGGTGATCCCCGCCGCCGACCGCGGCGCCGAGATCACCGCGACGGGCACAGGGCTGAACGACGAACCGCTCGACCTGGCCTCCTACCGGGGCAGCGTCACGGTCGTGAACTTCTGGGGCTCGTGGTGCCAGCCGTGCCGGACCGAGGCCCCCGTGCTGGAGGCCGCCGCCCAGAAGTACAAGGACGTGAAGTTCGTCGGGGTCGACACGCGCGACACCAAGGACAACGCCAAGGCGTTCCTGCGGACCTACCAGCTCTCCTACCCGAACTTCTTCGATCCCGAAGCCAAGGTCGCCGCCGCGTTCACCTCGATCAACCCCTCGTCGCTGCCGGTCACGCTGATCCTCGACCGGGAGGGACGCGTCGCCGTCAACCTGCCGGGCCAGCTCTCGGCGACGCGCCTCAGCAAGCCGCTCGACGAGCTGATCGCCCAGAAATGAGCGCTCTCCTCGCGGCCGGCATCGACCAGACCGTCACCAGCGGCTCGCTGGTGGCGGCGGTCCCGCTCGCCGCGGCCGCCGGGCTGGTGTCGTTCCTCAGCCCGTGCATCCTGCCGCTCGTCCCCGGCTACCTGTCGTATGTGACGGGCCTGACCGGCGTCGACATCGCCGACCAGAAACGCGGCCGGGTCGCGCTGGGCGTCGGGCTGTTCGTCGCCGGGTTCACCGTCGTGTTCCTCGCCTACGGGGCGTTCTTCGGCGGGCTCGGGCTCTGGCTCAACGAGTACCGCGACGTGATCACGCGGGCGCTCGGCGTCCTCACCATCGTGTTCGGGCTGGCGTTCATGGGGTTCGTCCCCGGGCTCCAGCGGACCGTGAAGTCGTCGAAACTGCCCGCCGCGGGGCTCGCCGGCGCGCCGCTGCTCGGCGCGCTGTTCGGCATCGGCTGGACGCCCTGCGCGGGACCCACCCTCGGCGCCATCCAGACCCTCGCCGTCAGCGAGGGCAGCGTCTCCCGGGGGATGATCCTCTCCCTGTTCTACTGTGTCGGCCTGGGCGTCCCGTTCCTGCTGACCGCCATCGCCTACCGGCGCGCCCTCGGCGTGTTCGGCTGGGTGAAGAAGCACTATCTGCTGGTGATGCGGCTCGGCGGCGGGATGCTCGTCGCGCTCGGACTGCTGCTGGTCACCGGGGTCTGGAACGACATGACGATCCGTATGCTCACCTGGTTCGGCAGCGGGAACGGGGTGATCTAGATGGGGTTCACCGGCTGGCTGCGGTGGGGCTGGCGGCAGCTCACCTCGATGCGGACGGCGCTCGTCCTGCTGTTCCTGGTCGCGCTCGGCGCGGTGCCCGGCTCGCTGTTCCCGCAGCGCGGCATGTCGCCCGAACGCGTCATCCAGTACTTCGACGAGCACCCGAAGCTCGCGCCGTGGCTCGACCGGCTCTCGCTGTTCGACGTGTTCGCGGCGCCCTGGTTCGCGGCGATCTACCTCCTGCTGTTCGTGTCGCTCGCCGGATGCGTGATCCCGCGGACGTGGCAGCTCCTGCAGAACGTCAGGGCACAGCCGCCCTCGACGCCCAGGAACCTGAGGAAGCTGCCGCAGTACGCGAGCTTCACCACGTCGCGGAGTGAAGCCGACGCCCTGGAGGCGGCGCGCGCCCTGCTGAAGCGCAGGCGGTTCCGGACTTCGCTCGGGGACGGCTCGGTGGCGTCGGAGAAGGGCTATCTGCACGAGACCGGGAACCTGGTCTTCCACCTGTCGCTGCTGGCGCTGCTGTTCTCCGTCGGGCTCGGCGCGCTGTTCGGATACAAGGGCAACCGCCTCGTCACCGAGGGGGAGGGGTTCGTCAACTCGGCCGCCAACTATGACGAGTGGCGGCCCGGGCATCTCGTCGACGGGGAGCGGATCGACCCGTTCCGGGTGACGGTGCGGGACTTCCAGGCGACCTACATCACCGACGGGCCGCAGCGCGGGCAGGCACGGGACTTCGTCGCCCGGCTGAGCTTCGACGGCGCGGGCAAGAACGGCGCGGGCAAGAACCAGGAGAAGACCTACGACCTGCGCGTCAACCATCCGCTCGAAGTCGACGGCAGCAAGATCTATCTGCTGGGCCACGGGTATTCGCCGACCTTCAAGGTGACCGACGGGCAGGGGAACGTCGCGTTCAACAAGGCGGTGCCGTTCCTGCCGATGAACGACGCGACCCTCCAGTCGGAGGGCACCGTCAAGATCCCCGACGCGCGGCCCGAGCCGCTCTCGTTCATGGCCATGTTCTGGCCGACGGCCGCGGCGTCCGCCGACGGCAAGTCGATCGTGTCGGCCTACCCGGGCGCCGAGAACCCCGCGCTGGCGATCATCGGCGCGTTCAAGGGTGACCTCAGCCGGGGCCCCCAGTCGGAGTTCCGGATCGACCCCTCGACCCTGACCCGGTTCAAGACCGAACCGACCGTCCTCACGGTCGGCAAGTCGATCAAGCTGCCGGACGGCGCCGGCACGATCGAGTTCACCGGCTACAAGGAGTGGGTTACGGTCACCGTCACCCACGACCCCGGCCGGATCCCCGCCCTGATCTCCGCGGCCCTGGCGATCGCCGGGCTCGTCGTGTCGTTCATGACGCGGCGGCGCAGAGTGTGGGTCCGTGCGACGGCCGGAGCGGAGGGTTCTACGCTGGTCGAGGTCGGCGGACTCACCCTCGGCACCCCCACGGCCGAGTTCGACGACCTGGTAGGCGCGCTGCGCCCCGAAGACGCGATGACCGAGCCCGTCCCGGCCGGTTCGACCAAGGAGTAGCCCGGTGGTCAACACCGATCTCGCCAACACGAGCAACAATCTGCTGCTCGTCACGGTGCTGCTGTACGTGGTGGCGATGTGCGCCTACGCCGCCGACCTGGCGCGCGCCCAGGCCCCGGCGGACAGGAAGTCCCGCAAGGGGGAGGGCGCGGAGAAGGTCCTGGAGACCGTCCCCGCCGAGGCGCTCGGCAAGGGCGTCGCGCCCGCTCCGGCCGTGTCGGTGGAGAACGCGGAGCCGCCGTCGGGCCGTGACTGGGGCCGGTTCGCGATCCTGATCACGGTGTTCGGCTGGATCGCGCACGCCGCGGGCGTCCTGACCCGCGGGCTCGCGGTCGAGCGCTGGCCGTGGGGCAACATGTACGAGTTCGTCGTGGCGATCTGCTTGGCTGCCGTCACGGGCTATCTGGTGCTGCTGGTCCGCCAGAAGGCGAAGTTCCTCGGCGCGTTCGTGATGCTCGCGGTGATCCTCGGTCTGGGCGCGGCGACCATCTGGCTGTACACGGCGCCCGGCGAGCTGGTCCCGGCGTTGAAGTCGTACTGGATCGCCATCCATGTGACGGCCGCGATCGTCGCGTCGGGCGGTTTCACCGTCGCGTTCGTCGCGACCCTGCTCTATCTGGCCGCGGCCCGCTTCGAGACCAGGGGCAGGCCTGCTTTCATGGCGAAGCTGCCTTCGTCGGACGAGTTCGACCGCCTGGCTCACAAGTCCATCATGTTCGTCTTCCCGATCTGGACTTTCGCCATCATCGCGGGCGCCATCTGGGCCGACGAGGCGTGGGGCCGCTACTGGGGCTGGGACCCCAAGGAGACCTGGTCGTTCATCGTCTTCGCCATCTACGCCGGCTACCTCCACGCCCGCGCCACGGCCGGCTGGAAGGGCACCAAGGCCGCCCGCATCTCCCTGATCGGCTACGCCGCCCTCCTCTTCAACCTGGTAGGCGTCAACATCTTCATCAGCGGCCTCCACTCCTACTCCGGCGTCTGACCCCCGAAGGGATACCTGATGGCCGGGCACAGCCGGTGGCGGATCCTCCGGGCCAAGCGCCTTGCGGAGGCAGGTGAGGTCGTTGCGCATCCCGAGTATGAGCAGGCCGGACGAGACCTGCGGTTTGGCGACGAGCTCCGTGCGATCCGCACGAGCAGGAACCTCACCCGGAGGGAAGTGGCGAGCCGGGCGGGAATCAGCGAGTCCGCCCTGGAACGCATCGAACTGGGCGGAGGCGTACCCGACCTCGGGAGCTTGCGGAGCCTCGGAGGCGCGTTGACCGGTCCCGCCCCTACCGGCGTTTGACGCCTCGGACCAGGCTGGCGAACGCCCGCCGGGTGACCGTGTGGTTGCCGTGGTCCGGGCGCTTGCTGTCGCGAAGGCCGACGGTGCCCGCGCTGAGTTCGGCGACTTCCACACACTCGCTGGAAGTCCCCTGAGTGCTGTAGCTGGACTTGCGCCACACGGGGAGGGCAGTCATCTCATGTTCTCCATCAGGCGCTGGATCAGTTGCCTTGACGAGTCTATGGGGAGGGCAACAGCCCCAATGCGGTCGAATCTGGACCTCATTGCGGCGACCATGGTCGCATCCAGCTCAAGGCGCCCCCCGACAGGCGCCTCGATGAAGCCGATCTCATCGGCTCTCGTAGTGATCACCTTGAACGGGCCATCCAGTCCCTCATTCGCGCCGGCCTTGTTGGACACGATGCGCAGGATGACGTTGGGCAGCCTGGAAAGCTCCAGGAGGTGCGCGAGTTGCGCACGCATCACGTCGGGCCCCCCGACCTCGGGAGCAAGCACCGTCTCGGCCAGCAGGGCCCAGATCTCGGCAGGGCGCTCGCGGGTCAGGATCTGACGCCGAGCCATGCGGGACTCGACGCCCTTGTCCGGGTCGCGCTCTCGGCCCGCGATCAGAAGCGCTCGGGCGTAGTCAGGCGTCTGGAGGACGGCAGGGATGGTCTGTCCGTCGTACATGCGGATGACGGTCGCCTTGCTCTCGTACTCGCGGTAGTTCTTCAGCCAGTTGGGGTCATGCCCCAATCTGGCGAAATGTAGGAGAATTCCGAACAATCCCCCCGTATTCCAAGCATGATCCAAGATCGCGGCCTGATTTTCATTGAGCTTGCCGTCTCCTGTCTCCAGTCTGGAAATTGACGACCGTGAGCAGCTCAGAAGCTGGGCGACGTGGTCGCCGCTCTGGCCATGCCGCATGCGGAAGAACCGCACGTAGTTGGCCATTGCGGCCCACAAGTTCAGCTTGGGGTCGGGCGGGTCGGTGATGTTCATCGATGGCCTCACCTGTCGGGCTCAACTTCCGGCATTCCCATGGAACAGCGACAAGCGTTGCACGTTCAGGCCATGCTCGGCGTTGAAACGAGACACACGGCAGCAGAGGATTCCGATGACGGCAACGCTTCCTGAACCACTCGAGGACGTGCGGCGCGGCGCCGTGACGGTGGTGTCCCTCGGCTTCCCGGCGACCCCCGCAGCGGTGGGAGTGGCCAGGGAGTCGGCCCGCAGACTGCTACAAGATCGGGGCTTCGACGGCGAACGGCTGGAGGACGCACTGCTCGTCCTCAATGAGTTGACGACGAACGCGGTTCGGCACGGCCGAGGGTGGACGGAGGTCTGGTTGTCGGAGGTGCCCTCCGGCCTGCTGCTCCAAGTCGGAGACGACCTTGACGAGTTCGGAGTCCCGTTCGGCTCGGAGGGGAATCCTGCGATTGCCGGGCTGGAATCCGAGGACGGAAGGGGGCTCTTCATTGTCACGACTCTGTGCCCGCAATGGGGTGTCGCCGTCAACCCGGAGGGCGGCAAATGGGTATGGGCAGTGCTTCCCGCCGAGACAGGAGTGTGAAGGTCATGGACCAGACACCGTTGACCCGTGGCCCCGACCGTTTTCCCGAGGGACTGGCGGGACGCGAGGTTCCGCTGTCGTCGGCAGTCCCCACAAGGTTCCGTCCGCTCGGGATGGATTTCGCGGTTCCGCCGCTTCCCCAGCTCGATCGGCACGAGAAGCCGACGGGCACCAGCCAACAGCAGCAGCCGACGCAGTACACCAATGACAGCAAGGTCGAGAACGATACGACGACGGTGACGGTCACCGACTGATGACCGTGCTGATACTCGGGTCGGGTGACGACGCCGAGGCGTGCCGGGTCGCGGAGGCGCTGCGTGGACGCGCTCCGGTGGTCTGGTTCGATCCGGTCTGGTTTCCCGAGCTCGCGGGACTTGATGCTGAGCTCGGGGCGAGCGGTTGGCAGGCCCGCCTGATCACGCCGGACGGCCCGATCGATCTCGACGACGTCACAGCCGTCTACTACGGTCACTCCCGGGGCTATGGGTTCCCGTCGGGCATGAGTGAACCCGAGATGCGGTTCGCACTCATCGAAACGCGATTCGGGCTCGGCGGGCTGCTGGCCGATCTTCCAGTCAGGTGGGTTTCGCATCCCTCAGCGGTCGCGGACGCCGAGTACCGGATTCGGCAGATGGCCGAGGCGGCCCGGTGCGGGCTGATCCTTCCGCGCTCGATCGTCACCACCGATTCCGAGCGGGCGCGCGCGTTCCTGGACGAGCAGCCGACCGTCTACAAGACGATCATGCACAAGGTCGTGGCGGAGCAGGATCTGATCAAGCTCGTTTACACCACGCCCGTCACCGCCGACCAGGTCGACGACCGGGTGGCACTGGCCCCCCACCTGTTCCAGGCGAATGTTCCCAAGGTCTTCGACGTCCGGGTGGTCGTCACCCTGACCGCCTGCGCGGGCGCGTCGATCCACTCGGATGATCCGGGCGCGCGTCAGGATTGGCGGACGGACTACGACTCTTTGACCTATCGCCCCTGCCGGCCGCCAGACGATGTTGTACGGGGCTGTCAGTCGCTCCTCTCCTCCCTTGGCCTGCGGGCGGGAGTGTTCGACTTCTCTGTGGACGTGTCCGGCGTCTGGTGGTTTCTGGAGGTGGGACCGACCGCGCGGTGGGCGTGGCTGGAAAGCGCCGCTGGTCTGGATCTGGCGAAGCTGTTCGCGGATGAACTGTTGGGAGGATGACCGTGGACGAGTGGCGGGCTCATGCGCGGAGGCTCGCCGATGCGTTGACCTCCGAGGGGGTGATCACCGATCCGGTCTGGGCGCGGATCGTGGCGAATGTGCCCCGGCATCTGTTCGTTCCCGGCGTTCCGCTGGACGTCGCCTATTCCGACGAGGTTCTTGTCACTCAGCGGATCGAACACGGCGGGTACGCCTGGCCGACGAGTTCGAGCACAGCGCCGTCGCTGATGTTGCGCATGTTGCAGGAGCTGGAACTGTCCGAGGGGGTGACCGCAGGCGGGGTCGGGGACGCGCTGGATGTCGGGCCCGTCCTCGAGATCGGGTTGGGGACCGGATACAACGCGGCGTTGCTGTCCGAACGGGTCGGCGACAAGAACGTCGTCAGCGTCGACATCGACCCCGTCGTGGTGACCCGGGCGTTTCACGCGCTGCAGGGGGCGGGCTATATGCCGGTGACCGGGTGCCGGGACGGCCGGGACGGGTACCCGGAGCGTCGGCCGTACGGAAGGCTGATCGCGACGGTCGCCTTCGAGTCCATTCCGTACGCGTGGGTCGAGCAGGTACGGCCGGGCGGGTTGATCGTGGCCGACCTGCGGACGCCCGGAGCGCCCTCGACAGGGGGGTTGGTCAAACTCACCGTCCAGGACGACGGGTCGGCGTCGGGACGGTTTCTGCCGTTGCGGTACGGGTTCATGTCCGCACGGACCGACTATCGGCGGCCGGGCGTCGCGGTGCTGCCCGCGCTGGACAAGTCCGCTCCCCGGTCTCGCTATACGGCGGTCGGCGGTGCCGAGCTGGAACGTGACGGGCTCGGGCTCGCGGTGTGGGAGGCGCTGGGATCGTTCAGCGTCTTCCCAAGCGAATCCGCGGTGACCGTTCTTGCGGCTGACGGTTCGTGGGCCGAGGTGCCGAAGGGCGCCCCTGGTGTTGTCACCTACGGCGGGCCCGTGGACCTGTGGGCGGAGGTCGAATCCGTCCGGGCTCGCTGGTTGGGACAGGGAGAGCCAGGTGTCGGTCGCTATCGGATCATGGTTTCTGAGCGCGGGCAGAGCGTCGTGGCGGGCTAGCCTGCGGTGGCTGCCGGTCGGAGACGGTCACCTGGACGGGGGTGTGATCTTGGGGGGTGGGGCGCTTCAATGGGGGGATGCGGTGGGGACGGCACAGGAAGACGTCGGAGGCTTATCGCGGGGCGCCGCCGGAGAACGAGCGGCCAGGGCGGGATCGGGCCGGGCGGATCCGGGCGGCGGACGTGCAGCCGCGGGATCGGCGCGGGCTGTTCCGGCTGGCGGGGCGGGACGACGCCTCGGTCAACCGGGCGGGGCTCGACCGGTTCGAGCTGGACGACGAGATCAAGCGGGTGCCGTCGCACCGGATCGGGATGCCCGCGCTCGGAGACGGACGGGTGCACTGCGGCGCCCTGGAACGGATCCTGTTCCGGCAGTGGGACGGCGACAAGCCGCCGCCGCCCGACACGGTGCGGGCCGTGGAGAGCCTCGCGGCGCTGCCCGACCGGCTGAAGGAGAAACTGGCGGTCGGCCTCGACGGGATCTACGTCGGCCCCGGCGGGGTGCCCGACCTCGACGACATGGGGCACCTCAAAGGCAGAGGGCTGCCGTCGGGCCGGGCCACCTGGGACATCTGCGCGGGCGCCTACGGCGACCGGAAGATCGTGGTGGGGGACAGGCCGTCACCGACCCCCGACGTGATGATGCACGAGATCGGCCACGCCCTCGACGACGTCGACGATCCGGGCGGCGGCTGGCGCAGTGACGGAGACGAGTTCCGTGACCTGTACGCGCGCTGCGACCCGCATCTGATATCCGATTTCCATAACCAGCCTGGGGTGCTGGGGCGGCGGGAGTTCTTCGCGGACGCGTTCGCGGCGATCGCCTCACGGCAGCGGCCGGCGCTCGTCGACATGCTCGGCGGGAACATCCGGGTCGCGCTCGACGTGATGCTCTTCTTCAACCGCCGTTACGGAATCTGAAGGAGTACGGGGATGTACGTGATCAGGCTCGGCAACGGGAGACTCCGGGTGCCGCACAGCGAGCTCACCGAGGACGGCGGGATCGCGCAGGCCTACGTCGAGATCGGCCCGGACGACCCGGACTACGAGCGGCTCCGCGAGCAGGCGCTGACGGAGGAGGAACTGGCCGATACCAAGGCGCGGTGGCAGGCCGACGACGAGGCGCTGCGCGAGGAGTTCGAGCGGTGGCGCGACGGCCAGTGAGCCCGGGTCTCGCGGTCCCCGTCTGAGGGTGCGGTCCTCGAACGGAACGGCGCCGCCTAGCGGGCGTCGACGAGAGGCTCGTCGCCGCGCAGCAGAGCGTGTACTTCGGACTCCCGGAACCGGCGGTGCCCGCCGGGGGTGCGGATGCTGCTGATGCGGCCGGCGGCGGCCCAGCGGGTGACCGTCTTGGGGTCCACCCGGAACAGCGCGGCGACCTCACCTGGGGTCAACAGACGCTCACTGGTGCTTTCCACGAAATCTCTCCCCTTTTGTCCCGCTCTGGTGGCGGGTGGATGGATTCCAAGTGTGCCGGGTGAAGACCGATTCGTGCCCGGATTTCGGAAAACATAACTGTGTGTAGTGTTGTGACCTGGGCAAATAGCCAGAAGTAACCATGACATGCCTCACAGCAGCCCCCGAGATCCCACTGACACCGACCTTGACGTGAACCTCTCTCACAGTGGCCCAAGTCTGGACACCGTGGCTTAAGGTCGGATCATGTCCGATCTGGTGACATTGGCGGAGATCGAGGCTGCGGCCGAGCGGCTGAAAGGCGTCGCGGTGCGCACGCCTCTGCTCGCGTTCCCCGGACGGCCGCTGCACATCAAGCCCGAATCCCTGCAGCCGGTCGGCGCCTTCAAACTGCGCGGCGCCCATGCGGCGCTGACGGCCGGAGGCCCCGTTTCCGGAGTGGTCGCCCATTCCAGTGGAAACCACGCCCAGGCCGTCGCCTACGCGGCACGCGCACTGGGCGTCCCGGCCGTCCTGGTGATCCCCGACAACGCGCCGGCCGTCAAGGTCGAAGCCTGTCTGGATCTCGGCGCCGAGATCGTGTTCGTCGAGCCGAGCCTCGAGGCCCGCACCACGACGGCCGCGCGGCTCGCCCAGGCCCACGGCTACGAGCTGATCCCCCCGTTCGACGACCGGCGGGTGATCGCCGGCCAGGGCACGATCGGGCTGGAGATCATCGCGGACCGCCCGGAGACCGACGTGGTGATCGTCCCGGTGGGCGGTGGCGGCCTGCTGGCGGGGATCGCGGCCGCGGTGAAGGCGCTCAGCCCGCGCACCAGGGTGATCGGTGTGGAGCCGTCGCTGGCCGCCGACGCCCGCGACTCGTTCCTGCTGGGACGTCCCGTCTCCTGGCCCGCCGCCGACACCGCCAGGACCATGGCCGACGCGCTCCGCGTCAACCGGGTGGGCGATCTTCCGTTCGCGCACTTCGCGGAGTACGTCGACGACATCATCACCGTCACCGAGGAGGAGATCTATGACGGGATGCGCCAGCTCGCCGCGCGCACCCATCTGATCGCCGAACCGGCCGGCGCGGTCGCGACCGCCGCCTACCTGCACCACGCCGACGAGCTCCCGCGCGGGAACGCCTATGTGGCCGTGCTTTCCGGGGGCAACGTGGACCCCGGACTCCTGTTCGGCTGAACCGCGGATACTCTCATAGGACCATGCGTTCTGTCATCGCCTACACCACGGCCCGGGTCCTGCTGTTCGCAGCCACCGCCTGCATCCTCTACTTGATCGGCCTGACCGGCCTGATCAACCTCGCGCTGTCCGTGCTGATCTCCGGCATCGTCAGCTACGTCCTGCTCTCCCGCCAGCGCGACGCGGTTTCCGCGACGCTCGTGCAGAAGAAGGACCAGCTGGCCAAGTCGCGGCACGGCGAGGAATAGTCTCGACCCATGACCCGCGCTGATCTCGACAAGAAGCCCCAAGACGTCGCCGCGATGTTCGACCGGACGGCCGAGAAGTACGACCTTCTCAACAGCCTGATGACCGGCGGCCAGGACCGCGCGTGGCGCAAGGCCGTCGCACGGGCGATCGGCGCCCGTCCGGGTGAGCGCGTCCTCGATCTGGCCGCGGGCACCGGCACGTCCAGCGCGGCGATCGCCGCGGACGGCGCCGAGGTCGTGGCGTGCGACTTCTCGCTGGGGATGCTGCAGGTCGGCACCCGCCGCGTCGAGCCGTCCCAGGGTGTGACGTTCGTCGCGGGCGACGCGCTGAAGCTGCCGTTCGCCGACGACAGCTTCGACGCCGTCACCATCTCGTTCGGGTTGCGTAACGTCGCGGATGTGAATGCGGCACTGACGGAGATGCTCCGGGTGACGCGTTCGGGCGGCCGGATCCTGGTGTGCGAGGTCAGCCACCCGCCGAACAAGTACCTGGCGGCGGGGCACGAGCTGCATCTGAAGAAGGGCCTTCCGCTGCTGGCGAAGGCGAGCTCCAACCCCGACTCCTACACCTATCTCGCGGAGTCGACGCTGCGCTGGCCCGACCAGCAGGGCCTGGCGGCGCTGCTGCGTGAATCGGGCTGGTCACGCGTCCAGTGGCGCAATCTGACTTTCGGTGTAGTGGCACTCCACCGCGCCTGGAAAGCCGACTAACCCGGTCCACCCATTGCCCCGGCGACGGGTGTAGCCTCGCAAAGACAGGGCCTTGTGAAGTAGTTCACAATGTCACTAGCTCCGTGTTTGCGAGGGTTGGAAGTTGAGTGAGCATTCCCCCCAGTCCGCCGATGTGATCGTGGTGGGGGCCGGTCCCGCAGGGGCGACGACGGCCTACTACCTCGCGCAGGCCGGGTTGAAGGTCTTCCTGCTGGAGAAGGCGACTTTTCCCAGGGACAAGATCTGCGGTGACGGGCTCACGCCGCGTGCGGTCAAACAGCTCATCGCCATGGGCATCGACATCAACGCGCCCGGCTGGATCCGGAACAAGGGACTGCGGATCTACGGCGGCGGCGTGAAGATCGAGCTCGACTGGCCCGAGCTCGCGAGCTACCCCGACTTCGGGCTGGTCCGGCCGCGGATGGATCTCGACCAGCTCCTCGCCGAGCACGCGGCGAAGGCCGGCGCGACCCTCCTGCAGGGCGTGAACGTCACCGAGCCGATCATCGACGAGCGCACCGACCGCGTGGTCGGGGTGAAGGCCGTCGACAAGAAGACGCGCGCCGACCTGGAGTTCCGGGCGCCGCTGGTGGTGGCCGCCGACGGCAACTCCGCGCGGCTCGCGCTCGCCCTCGGCATCCGCAAGCGCGAGGACCGGCCGATGGGCGTCGCGGTCCGGCGCTACTACGAGACCCCGCGCCACGACGACGACTACATGGAGTCGTGGCTCGAACTCTGGGACGGCGACAAGCTGCTGCCCGGCTACGGCTGGGTGTTCGGCTGTGGCAACGGCACCTCCAACGTCGGCCTCGGCCTGCTCAACACCAGCAAGTCGTTCCAGAACACCGACTACCGCGCGATGCTCCAGCGCTGGACCGCCGGAATGCCAGAGGAATGGCAGTTCGACGAGGCCCACGCGACCGGACCCATCCGCGGCGCGGCCCTGCCGATGGGTTTCAACCGGCAGCCGCACTACTCGCGCGGCCTGCTCCTGGTGGGCGACGCGGGCGGAATGATCAACCCGTTCAACGGCGAGGGCATCGACTACGCGATGGAGTCCGGCCACCTCGCGGCCGGGATCGTCGTGCAGGCCCTCGCCCGCCCCACCGCCGCACAGCGGGAACGGGCGCTCTACGAATACCCGCGCATCCTCAAAGAGGAGCACGGCGGCTACTTCACGATCGGACGCGTGTTCGTGAAGGCCATCGGCGACCCGCGGGTGATGAAGTTCGCCACCCGGCACGGGCTGCCCCATCCGACGCTGATGCGGTTCACGCTGAAGCTCCTGGCCAACCTCACCGACCCGCGCGGTGGTGACTCCATGGATCGCATCATCAACGCGATGTCGCGGATCACTCCCGCCGCCTGAACAGCTGTCTCATAACGGAACCCCATTGGTACGGACCAATCGGTGTTCTCACTAGGATGATGCAGCTCACACGGGTGAGTTGCATCACGAGCTATGAGGGGGGTGCGTAAACCCATGGACCTCTATTACCCGATCATCGGACTCGGCGTGTTGGCGGCGGCCTTCGCGATCGGGTCTGTGGTCATGGCGGCCTTCACCGGTCCGAAGCGCTGGAACCGGGCGAAGCTCGAAGCGTACGAATGTGGAATCGAGCCGACGCCGCAACCGGTGGGCGGCGGACGGTTCCCCGTGAAGTACTTCCTCACCGCGATGATGTTCATCGTGTTCGACGTTGAGATCATTTTCCTGTATCCCTGGGCGGTCGCCTTCGACCACCTGGGGATTTTCGGTCTCGTCGAGATGGTGCTCTTCATCGTCACCGTCCTCGTCGCGTACGCCTACATCTGGCGGCGCGGCGGCTTGGAGTGGGACTAGAAATGGGCCTCGAAGAAAAACTCCCCAGCGGGTTCCTGCTCAGCACGGTCGAGCAGGTCGCGGGTTGGGCACGAGCCAGTTCCGTCTGGCCCGCCACGTTCGGGCTCGCCTGTTGCGCCATCGAGATGATGGCGACCGGCGATCCGCGGCATGACATGGCGCGCTGGGGCATGGAGCGTGCGTCTGCGACCCCTCGGCAGGCGGACCTGATGATCGTCGCGGGACGGGTGAGCCAGAAGATGGCGCCGGTTCTTCGGCAGATCTACGACCAGATGTCCGAACCCAAGTGGGTCATCGCGATGGGTGTCTGCGCCTCTTCTGGAGGCATGTTCAACAACTACGCGATCGTCCAGGGGGTTGACCACATCGTACCAGTGGACATCTACCTCCCCGGCTGCCCCCCTCGCCCCGAGATGCTGCTCGACGCCATCTTGAAGCTGCACGACAAGATTCAGAACACGAAGCTGGGCGCGCAGCGCGAGAAGCAGATCGTTGAGCTGGAGAACGCGAAGCTCCGGCGGCTGCCGCTGCTCGGCCAGGCTGGAGCACGCTGATGTCCGAATCTTCCCCTATGAATTCGTCCGTCGAACGGCGCGGCATGTTCGGCGCGCACACCACCGGGGACACCTCCGGTTACGGCGGGCTGGTCGTCCCGGCGCCGCCGAAGCTCTCCTCCCCCCGCCCCTACGGCGAGTACTTCGACGAGGTCGCCGACGAGCTGGAGCGCTCGGGTCTGGGCGACGCGGTCGAGCGGGTCGTGGTCCACCGCGACGAGGTCACCTTCCATGTGAAGCGGGAGCGGATCCTGGAGGTGATGCGGGCGCTGCGCGACGAGCCGGCGCTGCGGTTCGAGCTCTGCACGGGAGTCTCGGGCGTCCACTATCCGGAGCAGGCGGGCGAGGAGCTGCACGCCGTCTACCACCTGCTGTCGATGACCCACAACCGGCGCGTGCGCGTGGAGACCTCCGCGCCCGACGCCGACCCCCACATCCCGTCGGTCATCTCGGTGTACCCGACCAACGACTGGCACGAGCGGGAGACCTGGGACTTCTTCGGCATCATCTTCGACGGTCACCCGTCGCTCACGCGCATCGAGATGCCCGACGACTGGGTCGGCCATCCGCAGCGCAAGGACTACCCCCTCGGCGGCATCCCCGTCGAGTACCGCGGCGCCGAAGTGCCGCCGCCGGACGAGCGGAGGTCGTACTCATGACCGCGACCTATGACGCCTACAGTGCGGGCGCCACGGATGACGGTTCCACCGAAGGCAAGGTCTTCAATCTGGCCGGGGCCGACTGGGACGAGGTGGTCTCCGGCGCGAAGGACGTCGACGGCGACGAGCGCCTCGTCATCAACATGGGCCCGCAGCACCCGTCGACGCACGGCGTGCTCCGGCTGATCCTCACCCTCGACGGCGAGTCGGTGGACGAGTGCCGGGTCGGCATCGGCTACCTGCACACCGGCATCGAGAAGAACATGGAGTTCCGTACCTGGACGCAGGGCACCACGTTCTGCACCCGGATGGACTACCTGGCGCCGATCTTCAACGAGACGGCGTACTGCCTCGGCGTCGAGAAACTGCTGGGCGTCACCGACCGGATCCCCGAGCGCGCCAACGTCATCCGGGTGATGATGATGGAGCTCAACCGGATCTCCTCGCACCTCGTGGCGATCGCGACCTTCGGCCTGGAGCTGGGCGCGACGACCGTCATGCTCAACGGGTTCGTGGAGCGCGAGTACACCCTCGACCTGTTCGAGGAGATCGCCGGCCTGCGGATGAACATGGCCTACATCCGTCCCGGCGGGGTGGCCCAGGACGTCGGCCCGGCCGCGATCGCGAAGCTCCGGGAGTATCTGGAGCGGATGCCGCACCGGTTCGAGCAGATGCGCAAGCTGATGGACGCCAACCCCGTCTACCTGGCCCGCACCAAGGACGTCGCCTACCTCGACCTGACGGGCTGCATGGCGCTGGGCATCACCGGCCCGGTGCTGCGGTCGGCGGGCCTGCCGTGGGATCTGCGCAAGACCCAGCCGTACTGCGGTTACGAGACCTACGACTTCGACGTGCACACCGAGGACACCTGCGACGTGTACGGCCGCTATCTCGTCCGGATGGCCGAGATGGAGGAGTCACTGAAGATCGTCGAGCAGTGCGTCGAACGGCTCACCAGGGGTTCCGCCAAGGACGGCCCGGTGATGATCGAGGACAAGAAGATCGGCTGGCCGGCTCAGCTCGCCATCGGCGCGGACGGCATGGGCAACTCGCCCGCGCACATCGGCCACATCATGGGCGAGTCGATGGAGGCGCTGATCCACCACTTCAAGCTGGTCACCGAGGGCTTCCGGGTCCCCGCCGGCCAGGCGTACACGGCTGTGGAGTCGCCGCGCGGCGAGCTCGCGGCCCACGTGGTCTCGGACGGCGGCACCCGCCCTTACCGGGTGCACTTCCGGGACCCGTCGTTCACGAACCTTCAGGCCACGGCCGCGATGTGCGAGGGCGGCTTCGTCGCCGACGTCATCGCCGCGGTCGCGTCCCTCGACCCCGTGATGGGAGGTGTCGACCGATGACTTTCCTGGGAATCCCCGGCGCGGGAACCCCCCCGCAGGCGGGACGCCAGCACTTCGAGCCGGGCGAGCCTTATGACGTCGAGACGCGGCAGCGCCTCGAGCAGGACGCCAAGGACATCATCGCCCGCTACCCGCAGACCCGTTCGGCGCTGCTGCCGATGCTGCACCTGGTGCAGTCGGTCGACGGGCAGGTCACCGAGCAGGGCGTGAACTTCTGCGCCTCTATGCTCGACATCACCCCCGCCCAGGTGACGGGTGTGGCGACCTTCTACACGCAGTACCGGCGCAAGCCGACCGGCGAGTTCCATGTGGGCGTCTGCATCAACACGCTCTGCGCGGTGCTGGGCGGCGACCAGATCTGGGACGAGCTCAGCGAGCACGTCGGTATCGGCAACAACGAGACCACCGAGGACGGCAAGGTCTCGCTGGAGCGCCTGGAGTGCAACGCGGCCTGCGACTACGCGCCGGTCATGATGGTGAACTGGGAGTTCTTCGACAACCAGACGCCGCAGTCGGCGAAGGACCTGGTCGACGGGCTGCGCGCGGGCGAGCAGGTGCTCCCTTCGCGCGGCCCCGACAAGCTGTGCACCTTCAAGGAAGCCTCGCGTGTGCTGGCCGGGTTCAACGACGGCCTGGCGAACGAAGGGGTCCAGGCGGGCCCCGAGTCGCTGCGCGGCACCGAGCTCGCCAAGGAGAAGGGCTGGGAAGCCCCATGACCACGCTCACTCCGGTTCTGACCAAGAACTGGGACCAGCCCGACTCCTTCACTCTTTCCGCCTATGAGCGCAACGGCGGGTACCGGTCGCTGCGCAAGGCGCTCGGCATGGAGCCCTCGGCGATCATCGACGCCGTCAAGGACTCCGGGCTGCGCGGCCGCGGCGGCGCGGGTTTCCCCACCGGCATGAAGTGGGGATTCCTCGCGCAGGGCACCGGTAAACCCACCTACCTGGTGGTCAACGCCGACGAGTCCGAGCCGGGCACCTGCAAGGACATCCCGCTGATGATGGCCGACCCGCATGTGCTGGTCGAAGGAGTCATCATCTCCTCGTACGCGATCGGCGCCCACCAGGCGTTCATCTATGTGCGCGGCGAGGTGCTCCATGTCATCCGGCGGCTGCAGGCGGCCGTCAAGGAGGCCTACGACGCCGGCTACCTGGGCGCGAACGTCCTCGGCTCCGGGTTCGATCTGGAGCTGGTGGTGCACGCGGGCGCGGGCGCCTACATCTGCGGTGAGGAGACGGCTCTCCTCGACTCGCTGGAGGGGTTCAGGGGGCAGCCCAGGCTCAAGCCTCCGTTCCCGGCGGTCGCGGGCCTCTACGGCGGGCCCACTGTCGTGAACAATGTCGAGTCGATCGCGTCCGTTCCCAGCATCGTGGAGCGGGGCGCGGAGTGGTTCGCCTCGATGGGCACCGAGAAGTCCAAGGGCTTCGGCATCTTCTCGCTGTCGGGGCACGTCACCCGGCCGGGGCAGTACGAGGCGCCGCTGGGCATCACGCTGCGGGAGCTCCTGGAGATGGCGGGCGGAATCCGCGAGGGCCACGAACTGAAGTTCTGGACCCCCGGCGGATCGTCCACCCCGATCTTCACGCAGGAGCAGCTCGACGTCCCGCTGGACTTCGAGTCCGTCGGCGCGGCCGGCTCCATGCTCGGCACCCGGGCCCTGCAGATCTTCGACGAGACGACCTGCGTGGTCCGCGCCGTCCTGCGGTGGACCGAGTTCTACGCCCACGAGTCCTGCGGCAAGTGCACGCCCTGCCGTGAGGGCACCTACTGGCTCAAGCAGATGCTGAAGCGGCTGGAGCAGGGCCAGGGCGGCGAAGAGGACCTGAAGACCCTCAACGACATCGCCGACAACATCCTCGGCCGTTCGTTCTGCGCCCTCGGCGACGGAGCGACCAGCCCGATCCACTCGTCGATCAAGTACTTCCGCGGGGAGTACCTGGCGCACTTCGAGCACGGCGGCTGCCCCTACGACGCCGCCAAGTCCACGAAGTGGGGGGCATGATGACCGCCACATCCGAAAATCCCGTGGTGCAGGTCGAAGAGCTGGTGACCGTCACGATCGACGGCTTCGAGGTCTCCGTGCCCAAGGGCACGCTGATCATCCGGGCCGCCGAGCTGCTCGGCATCCAGATCCCGCGCTTCTGCGACCACCCGCTGCTCGACCCGGTCGGCGCGTGCCGCCAGTGCCTGGTCGACATCCCCGACGCCGGCAACGGCCGCGGCTTCCCCAAGCCGCAGGCGTCCTGCACCATCCCGGTCGCCCCCGGCATGGTGATCAACACCCAGCTCACCTCTCCTGTGGCCGAAGCGGCGCAGAAGGGCGTGATGGAGTTCCTGCTCATCAACCACCCCCTGGACTGCCCGGTCTGCGACAAGGGCGGCGAATGCCCCCTGCAGAACCAGGCGATGTCGACGGGACGTGGGGAGAGCCGGTTCGTCGAGGTCAAGCGGACCTTCCCCAAGCCGCTGCCGCTCTCCTCTGAGGTGCTGCTCGACCGGGAGCGCTGCATCCAGTGCGCCCGCTGCACCCGTTTCTCCGACCAGATCGCGGGCGACCCGTTCATCGACCTGTTCGAGCGGGGTGCCAAGGAGCAGGTGGGCACCGCGGACGGCAAGCCGTTCGACTCCTACTTCTCCGGCAACACCGTCCAGATCTGCCCGGTCGGCGCGCTGACCGGGGCGGCCTACCGGTTCCGGGCCCGGCCGTTCGACCTGGTCTCCTCTCCCTCGGTCTGCGAGCACTGCTCGGCCGGCTGCGCCCAGCGCACCGACCACCGGCGCGGCAAGGTCACCCGCCGGCTCGCCGGTGACGACCCGCAGGTCAACGAGGAGTGGAACTGCGACAAGGGCCGGTGGGCGTTCACCTACGCCACCGAGCCCGACCGGCTCCGCTACCCGCTGGTCCGCGACTCCGACGGCGTGCTGCAGCCCGCGTCCTGGCCCGAGGCGCTGTACGTCGCCGCCCAGGGCCTGGCCGGGAAGCGCGCCGGGGTCCTGACCGGCGGCCGCCTCACCCTCGAGGACTCCTACGCCTACGCGAAGTTCGCGCGGGTGGCGCTCGGCACCAACGACGTCGACTTCCGGTCGCGCGCCCACTCGTGGGAGGAGGCCGACTTCCTCGCCCACTCGGTGGCGGGCCACGGGATCGAGGTCTCCTACAGCCAGCTCGAGAACGCCCCGGTCGTGCTGCTCGTCGGGTTCGAGCCCGAGGAGGAGTCGCCGATCGTCTTCCTGCGGCTGCGGAAGGCGGCCCGCAGGAACGGCCAGCGGGTGCTGTCGATCGCGCCGTTCGCGACGCGCGGTCTCGCCAAGCTCAACGGCACGCTCCTGCAGACGGGCCCCGGTGGCGAGTCCGAGGCGCTGAGCATCACCGGCCGCGCGGCCGAGGAGCTCAAGGCGCAGGGCTCGGTCATCCTGGTCGGCGACCGGCTCGCCGAGGTGCCGGGCGCGCTGTCGGCCGTGGTCAGGCTCGCCCAGACCACCGGCGCGCAGCTCGCCTGGGTGCCG
>NZ_BAAGZI010000030.1:0-30680 GCF_054778695.1 Actinocorallia lasiicapitis | reverse complement strand
CCGAGCCACCTACAAGATCAAAATAACGAGAAAAGTACTCTCACCTGGGCAAATGCCTTAACTCACTGGCATTGCAGGCCAGGGGCACTTTTCTCATTCCAGCGACCGGATTGGTCTAACTCCCCGAGAAAGCGTGAGGCTAACGTCCAGAGCGTGGCCCTGGCCAAGAACGCATCTCTTCAGGTGATCGAGAAGGCGACCCAACAATGGATCAGCTGAACTGGCGCAAGAGCACGAAGTCCGGTTCGAACGGCGAGAACTGCGTCGAAGTCGCCCCCGCCCGCACCGAGATCGCCGTCCGGGACTCCAAGAACCCCGACGGCCCCCGGCACGCCTTCACCCGCCGAACCTTCCGCTCCTTCGCCAGCGCCGTCAAGTCCGGACAGTACGACCGGTGACACTCACGCTCGACCTCCCTGAAGGAAGTCACACGACGGCCGGTCGGCTCCTACTCGTCAGGGTTCGACACGGTCGGGATAGCGCCCGTAGAGGCGGATGTAGCGGGTTGTGGGCATTGTGCCAGCGCGGGCCTTCCAGCGGGGCTTGGCTTTGGGCGGCACGGCCGTGGCCTTGAACTTGACCGGGAGAGACAGGCTCGCGAAGTCGCGGGAGTAGTAGGCCGGGGAGTAGAAGTTCATGGAGCCGTAGTCGATGTAGTAAGCGCCCGAGCAGAACGCCTTGGTCTTGAAGGTGAAGCGGCCGTGGCGGTCGGTGCGCTTGGTGGTCATCTGGTAGATGCGGCCAGGGCCAGCGCAGTCCAGCACCAGGCGGACTTTTCGGCCACGCGCGGGTTCTCGTCGGGTGAGGTCGGCCCAGTGCCGCAGCTGCCCTGAAACGGTGAGGGTCTTGCCGTAGCGGGCCTTCCGCAGGCTGATCTTGGGTTGGGTGAAGTAGGTGCTCCATCTGCGGAGATCGAAGACCTTGCTGGCGACCGGCCCTGTGATTCCGTCACTGACAGAGATCATCCGCCAGAAAGAAGACCGCGTCTCAGCGAGTCTGGTGTCCGTAACTCCCTTCATGGTTTGGACGTCCTCCCAGTGGATCCTGTCGAAGGACCGCTGGAGAGTGAAGGACGTGATATCCGGGCCCTGTTCCAGGAAGGTGAGCCAACTGACGTCTATCGAGCCCCTCGAACCGAATTTCACCTTCAATCCGCGGAAGCCGACGGAAACCTCCTGGGTGGCCACCTTGCCCTGGTAGGACGCCCTGGCAGTCAGGTGCTGGTAGAACCGGCCGGCCACGGTGACCTGGTAGGAGCCTTGGGCGTCGGTGGTCGCGTTGGTGCCGTAGATCATGCCGCCGTCATCGTCGACGACACTCACGAACAGCTCTCTGCCCGGGAGCGGCGCGCCACTGGCCGCGTCGCGCAGCTCACCGTTGAGCGTCAGCGGCGAATAATTGACCCACTGAGGTCCATCGCTCGGTGCGGGAAGCAAGAAAGGAGAAGCCGTCAAGGTCAGATCAGCCGTCGGCTCGGCGGACACGGCAGACGGAGCGGACATAAGGCCGCTGGCGATGACCAGGGCGGTCACGGAGACCAGGAGGCGAAAAGGCGGACGGCGCACAGGGAACGATCTTTCGGGTGATGCCTCGACCGAGGGTGGTGCTGGGGTGGATCGCCAGAACCTACCAGCCAGATCGATCAGGAAGAAGGCGACCTCCCCACCAGACTCACCCACCCGGCGGGAATACGACCCAAACCGTCCAAGCAGGCATCTACCCGACGCGCGTCCGGCGGACTTCCTGAACATGCCCGACGCGTTTCCTCCGAGCCGTCACCCTCCTCAGGACTAAGGTGCGCAAGCCGTTCCCTAGCCCGCCCCACAACACCCTGCACGCTGTCGAGAAACCCGCGTATCGGGATGGGCGAGCGGCCAGCCCACGGTTCGCGATATCGGCCGCGTCGCAGGTCAGCGTGTCAGTTTTCGGAACAGTCCGACTGCGGCGGCCTCGGGCCTGCGGCCGGCTTTGGCGAGCCGTTCGATCAGTTCCTCATAGCAGGCGTTGACCGCCGTGACGAGGCCGAGCTTGCCGAAGATCCACATCCGAGCGCGGTAGAGGGGTTCTGCGGTGCCGTCCAGGTCGGTGGCGCGCTCCAGGTGGCGGACGGCCGCCCGCGGGGATACCTCCAGGTCAGCGAGTCGGACGAGCGCGTTGCGCATGTCGCGGTTGAGAACACGAGCGGTGTCCTGAACCCTTGAGCTCGGGACGAGAGACGCGGTTTGAACCTTCCCGACCGAGTTGATCTTGTGCGGTGATGTGTGGAGCCAAGGGAGGCTCCTCTCCACGTCGGCCGGTGATCTCAGCTTCCGCCGCGACCACAGGCGCAACGCAGCCAGCCAGACTCGTCCGCACCCATAGTCGTCAACGGATGCCGCGCACCCAGCACCCGCTCGCTGTCAGTGAGGGATCGTTCGTACAAGGGGATGGCGCGGTCGAGGTCCCCCGCCGCCTGGTCGATGAGGGTCATGGGAGCGGTAGGACCCGTTGAGTAGCGAGATGCAGAAGATCCTCATGAAAACCGCTTGAGGCTCTCGTTCCACGTACTCGCGCCAGCCTGGCCGGACAGCCCCGACCAGAAGAGAATCCGTGAACGGCGAAGACCGGGAGCAACTCCGTGCGTTCTACCCCGTCCTGGAACATCCGGCCGACCGTCAGCGAGCGGACGATCATCGCGACCCGGCTGACCGGCTCGGGCTGACCGCCGGCGAGCTGGTCGCGGGACTGTCGATGACCTTGCTGGAGAACACCCCGGCCCGGTTGCTGCCGGCCCTGGCCACCCAGCCGGAGATCGAGGAGTTCTTGTGATCTCCGGCTGGGTACTGCTGACTTGAGTTGGCGGTCGGTATTAATGTGGCGGGTATGGGAGAACGATCGGTGGTGGAGCGCGCCTTCGTGATCGCGCTGCTCCAGCGCGGGTCGTTGGAGGCCACCGGGCGGGAGATCTCCCGGGCGCTGCTGGAGGGCCTTTCCCCGCAGGAGCTGCTGGAACGGAAGATCCCGCCATCCCTGTTCGAGGACGGACCGGCCGAAGCGCTCGATACCGCCTGGGGGCAGATCGAAGCCTGGGAAGGCGACGGCATCAAGGTCATCTCCCTCGCCGACGATGAATACCCGGAGCGGCTGCGCGGTGTGTTCGACCGGCCGGCGCTGCTGTTCGCCCGAGGTGAGACCCGTAAGGACGATCTGGGTGTCGCGGTCGTCGGTTCCCGCAACGTCAGCGAACACGGGGTGGGTATCACCGAGGAGCTGGCGCGCGGGCTGGTCAAACGGGATCTGACCGTGGTCTCGGGCCTCGCGGCCGGAGTCGACTCGGCGGCCCACCGGGCGGCGATCGAGGCGGGCGGGCGGACCGTGGCGTTCATCGGCACCGGGATCCGCAGGCATTACCCGCCGCAGAACCGCGACCTGCACCGCGAAGTCGCCGAGCACGGCGCGGTGTTCTCCCAGTTCTGGCCGGACCAGACACACGACAAGACCACTTTTCCGCAGCGCAACGGCGCCATGTCGGGCTACAGCCTCGCCACGATCATCGTCGAGGCCACCGAACGCAGCGGCACCCGGATCCAAGCCCGTAAAGCCGTCGAGCACGGACGTCCCGTCGTACTCATGCGCTCGGTCGTCGACCGCACCGACTGGGGCAAGCAGACCGCCGCCAAACCCGACGTCCATGTGGCGTCCACCCCGGCCGAGGCGCTGGCCGTCATCGACAGCCTGCTCGACCGGCCCCGCATGCTCGAAGACCTCATCTCGACGCTCAGCTAGCCGCCCGGCAGACGACCTTGGCCTCCTCTCCTCCCGCTGTCGAACAGCTCGCCCGCCAGTTCCTGGCGACCGTCATGACCAACCCGCTCCGCGGCTCCGACCTCACCTGCGACCTGTGCTGCGGCCCCGTCCCCGAGCGCTACTCGCTCTGCTGGCGCTGCAAGACCGATCGCGACCTCGCCTTCCCCGTCGCGGCCCGCGTCGTTCCGCTGACCTACGCCCATGCCGGCGGCCAGGCCGATAACGACCTCTACCGTTACAAGGACCCGATGAAGCCGGAGGAGCGGCTGGAGCACCCGTCCTTCCAGCGGCTACTCGTCCTGCTCTACGGCTTCGCTGTCCGGCACGCCCCCTGCCTGGACCGCGTCGCCGGGCGGCCCGTCACCCGGCTAGCCCTGGTCCCCTCGCTGAGTGGCCGCATCGGACGGCACCCCTTGAACGAGCTGGTGAAGGTCCTCCCCCGGCACTGGACACTGGTGACGCTTCGCCCGACCGATGTCCCCGAATCGGAGCGTCGCTCGACCCTCCCCTCCCATTTCCGGGTCGACGCCACGGCAGGCGTCGCAGGGCGGCATGTCGTGGTCCTGGACGACACCTGGGTTCAGGGCGGCCACGCTCAGTCCGCGGCGGCCGCCCTCCTCCAGGCGGGGGCCGCCGAGGTCACCGTGGTCGTTCTGTCCCGCCGCGTCGACACGACGTTCAAGCGCGATGCCCTCAAGTCCTCCTACGACGTCATGTTCTCCGGCCGCCCCTACTCCGTGGAGATCTGCCCGGTCACGGGCGGTCCCTGCCCCTAGGCGAGCGATAGGTTTCCCTATCCGATCGGTGAGATCTGACGGCGATTGTCGGGCTTCAATCGGATTCTGTCAGAGGCGGGTGTTTCACTCTGTTTCGGGCCGAACTGAGAATCCCCCCGACAGGCCCGCCAGGAGACGACATGCCCGAGAAAAGGGTGAACGTGCGCGCCCACACCCGGCGGATGCCGAGGCGGCGCGGCAAGCAGCAGAGCGGCTGGATCGTGGCGGCCGCCGCGGCCGTCCTGCTCTACGGCACCGTCCACAGCTGCGCGGGCGGCACTGCGGAGAACCCCAAGGCCCCCATGGCGACCGTTCCGGCTTCGGCGGCGCCATGAACCGGCCACCCGTCGCGCGGCGGACCCCCAGAGGATTTCCGCCATCCCGAGCCATGCTGAAGGGTTTGCGAAAGCGAGTCCGTAAGCCCGCCAATCCCCTGGAATGGGCCGCTGCGGCGTTGATCGCGGCCCTGGTCCTCTGGACGGCCTTCGACCTCCTGCGCCTGTCGGTCCTGTTCCTCAAAACCCACTGGTACGTGGCTCCGGGCATCGCGCTCATGGCCGCCGGAGTCCTGCTCTTCCGCAAGGAGCACCGCACCGCCCGGCACCGCGACCGTTCCGCCCGCCTCGCCGAACTCCGGCTCACCCCGCCCCAGCTCGATGCCCTCGACCCCACCGGCTTCGAACTGGCGATCCGCGACCTGATGCTCCGTGACGGCTTCGACGCCGAACACGTGGGCCGCACCTCCGACTACGGCGCCGACGTCCTCGGCCGCGCCCCCACAGGCCACCGCCTCGTCATCCAGGCCAAACACACCAAGACCAACGCAAAAGTCACCTCCCGCGTGATCCACGAGATCAGCGGCACCGCCACCCCCTTCCACGGAGCCGACATCGCCATCGTCGTCACCAACGGCGACTTCACCCGCGACGCCCACGACCGCGCCGCCACCCTCGGCATCCAGCTCATCAACCGCACCCGCCTGCACCGGTGGGCCCACGAAGGCCACCACCTGACCACCCTCATCGACCTCCGCACCGCTCCCCGCCGCACCGCAGGCTGACCCGGCGGCAAACCCTACGCGCCCCCAGGGCCCGCACCGTTAAGATCCCGCACCATGGCCCTGGAGCGCTTGTCCCTCGAGAACTACCGCTGCTTCGCCGACCGCCAGGAGATCGAACTCCGCCCCCTCACGGTCGTCCTCGGTAAAAACAACTCCGGCAAGAGTGCCCTAGTCAGAGCCCCTCTCGTCCTGTCCACCGGCCTTTGGCCGAAGGCAGAGGCCGGCATCCCCCTCGACTTGTACCAGCTCGGCGATGATCCGCCGGACTTCGCCGACCTGATCTACAGCGGTGCCGCGCATCGGCCCATCGGACTCGGAATGACGTTCAGCGGCCATGAGTTCGACTATGGGCTCACGCTCGGGGACATCACGATCGACGCCAGGATCCAGAACGTCACAGACTGGGACAAACAGGTGGTCAGCTCCCTGTCCTACGCATCCCCGATGGAGCGGCTGCGGATGGAATGGGTCTTCGAGGACGAGGATCCAGGTCCATACCGGCGCAAATACGAGATCACCGAACGCAATGGCGGCACGGGTGAGGGGCGATTCGGGTTCCGTGGGCTGCTACCCGTTCGAGCCGAGGAGCACGACGACTACTTCATCAACCAGCTCGAGGTGGATGAGTACGTGGGCATCGACGTGCGCTATACCGGACCGTTCCGGACAAGGGCGTCGCGCGCGACCCGTCTCTACGAGCGCCCCCCGCGCCACGACGAGTTCGGCCGGGGAATCGACGGCATCATCGTTCACGACAAGATCAACAAGGACGGTGTTCTGACGGCCAAGGTCAACGAATACCTCAAGCACTATCTGCCAGACTGGGAGCTCGACGTGGCCCAGCGGTACGGCGGCCACTCCGTCGGACTGCGCTCACGAGACAACCCGGAGACCTGGGTGTCGGCGGTGGATTCGGGGACGGGCGTCACCCAGGTTCTGCCGCTACTGATCAGGCGGGCTCTGGATGCGATCGAGCCGCCCGAACGCGACGTCCTGGAGATCATCGAGGAACCGGAGCTCCACCTGCACCCCTACGCGCAGGCCGGGCTGGCCGATCTCTACCGGCTGGCGGCCAAAGAGAGCCCCCGGGTCCGGTTCCTGATCGAGACGCACAGTGAGACCTTCCTGCTCCGGCTACAGCGGAGGGTCGCCGAGGGGAAGCTCAGCCCGGACGACATCGTCCTGTACTACGTCGACCACGACGGCAGTGCCGCGAACGTCAGGCGGATCAATATCGACGAGTACGGCAACGTCGACTTCTGGCCCGAGGGGATCTTCGAGGAGAGCTTCCAGGAGGCCAAGGCCCTGTCGAAGGCCCAGGCTGTGAGGCTGGCCGGACAATGAGGGTCGAACTCGCCAGAGACATCTTCACTCAAGACCGGCACGTCCCCAAGACATTGGCCTTGCTGTCGCTGTTCCTCGACGATCGGCACCACTGGGTGGTCGATCCGCTCGACGTGGACGACATCAACGCTTTCCTGCTCCGCCATCTCTCCCCGCAACTCGCCGGCGGTTACGGCCTGATGCTCAGGACCGGCTCACGGGGCAACGCCAACAGGGTCGTCGGCCGAGCGGCCCCACTCCACATTCCCGCCGACCGGCTGCCGGACGCCGCCGACGATTTGATGCGTCCCGCCGTGGTCGCTGTCGAGGACATCACCGGCGACCTGTGCTTTCTCCGGGTGGTTCTCAAAGTGACCGGTGCACAGGACGTCGAGGAGGCGCTCGCCTCCGGTCGGCTCAGCGTGGCGCACGGCGGCGGGTCGGCCCTGGATCGCGTGGTCACCAGGCACCGGGACGAGTTCAGGTTCGTGGTGCGCCTCGCAGTGCTCTTCGACAGCGACAGGAAGATGCCGGAGGACCCTCCGAAAGAACACGCGAAGATCGAGAACATCAGATCGCTGGGCGCTCGGGTGCACGTCTTGGCCCGGCGGGAGATCGAGAACTATCTGCCGGACGCGGTTCTGGCGACGACGAGCAAGCCTCATACTCTGAGCGCTCTCCAGCAACTCGTTCCCCGGCAGCGGAGCCACATCGACATCAAGTTCGGCTACCGGCCCGACAAGGACGAGAAAGAGCAGGCAGGGCTCTTTGATGATCTTCCCAAGGCGACTATGGAGGCGCTGACCGGCCACGGGTTCGGAAGGAAGGTGGTCGTTGACCATCTGGATCCGATGGCCGACACGCTGACGAGAGCGGACTTCGAAGCGCTCGGCCCCGGCGTGATCGAAGAGTTCGAGGTCATCGTCGCTATGTTGCGGGAGATCGTATAAGGATGGACCCCATGGCCGGTGAACGCTACAAGATGGACGTCAGACCGGAGATCCAGCTCATTGAGCAGGTTCTCCGGCCACTGGAGAAGGGCGATCTGCGCATCCCGGAGTTCCAGCGTCCCTTCGTGTGGCGTTCGGAGCAGATCCTCGACCTGTTCGACAGCATCGAGCGCGGCTACCCGATCGGCACCCTGCTGTTCTGGGAGACCGATCGGCGTGTTCCCAGCCTCAGCCGTATCGGAGACCTTCCCGCTCCCCCCCACCCCCAGGAGGGCCGGGCGTCCTATGTGCTGGACGGCCACCAGCGGCTGACCGCGTTGTTCTCGACCTTGCGCCGTCCCACCGATGCCCCGAGCAGCCGGGAACCGCAGGACTGGCGGTGGTGGCCCTACCGCGTCCTCGGCGAGGAGGCAAAGGAAGGAAACCCCTACCGGCACTGGAAGCAGGCGGGCCCACCACCGCTCAACTACCTGCCCATGCGGGTGGTGATGAGTACCATCAACTTCCTGCGCTACGCCAGGGAACTTCAGGACGGGGCTCCGGCGAACTGGGATGTCGGCCGTCTCATCAACGAGGCCGAAGCAGTTTCCCACCGCATCATGTCCTACAAGCTGTCCGTGGTGAGGTTGGTCGGCGGTGAGCTGGAGGACGCCGTCGAAGTCTTCTCCCGAGTCAACAGCACAGGGCAGCCGATGCAGCCAGCGCAGATGGTGTCGGCGCTCACCTACGACGACAGCGGCCAGCAAAGTCTCGCTGACCGGCTCCAGGACATGATCTCTCTGGTGGCCGACACCGGCTTCGGCGAGGTCTCCTCCGACACGGTGTTCCGCGCGGTGCTCGCGATCACAGGTGAGGAGAACGTCCGGGAAGCGCGCTGGGATGTGCTGGCCAGACGCGTCAAGGACAAGATGCAGACGGCCGTCGCCGACACCGAAGAAGCTCTGCTCAAGGCGATTTCGTTCCTGCGCCGGGAGATGGGTGTTCCGCTCGCCCGCCTGATCCCCTACGACGCACAGCTGATGCTGCTGACGACGTTCTTCCACTACCTTCCCGACGAACCCACCGACGAGCAGCGAGCCGAACTACGACGATGGTTCTGGCAGACCTCCTGGGCCGGCTACTTCGCTGGAGCGACCAGCACACAAATCCGCCAGAACCTCGCAGAGATGAAGGACTTCGCCCAAGGAAAATCCGGCCTGCCATGGATCGGCTACCTGCCGCGGCCCTTCCCCGACCGCTTCGACCTCCGTAGCGCACGGGTCCGCGCCTACCTGCTGTGGGAGCTGCAAGCGTTCCCGTCCCGGATCAAGGTCGACGGCACGAGAATCAACGCCGTCGAACTACTGGCCGCATCGCCGACGACCGCCTACCGTCAGGTCGTCATGCGAACAGGCATGCAGCTGGCATCCAGCCCCGCCAACAGAGTCATCCTTCCCACGGCCTCCCGTGTCTCCGTGCGCAGCGCCCTGGTGGACGCGGAGGAGCTGTTCTGGGACGACCTCAACTCCTCACACGGAATTCCCGAAGCAGCGATCTTTGCCTTGACGAACGGTGACGAGGAGGGATTCATCCGGATCCGCCAGAGTTACCTCGCCGCCAAGGAACGCGAGTTCATGGCGTCGCTCGGCATCACCGAAGTTCCGGGGGGCACGGCGGAACCCGACATCGACACCGAGTGACGTCAGGAGCGGTGCTTGTTGTCGACCCAGGAGCCCCGGAGGGGGATCCACTCGCCTAGGGATTCCTGGTAGGGGACCGTCGCGGTGCCCAAGCGCGGCTGGCGGGATGGGTCGGGCTGGGGGCCAGGAGCCAGAGGGCGCGGGTGCCCTGGCGGGCAGCGTCGGCCAGCCGGCTGAGGAAGCTCAGGGCGTCGTAGCGGGCGAGGACGCCGGCGTCGGTGAGGAAGAGGAGCGGGCCCAAGCCGGTGGTGAGACAGGAGCGGAGCTCCGGTTCGAGACGACCCCAGGCGGTGCGGGTGTACTCCGACAGCTTGGAAGCAGCCCGGGGCGGATCCAACACTTGGGCCACCGCTTCCGATGACGTTTTCGTCGACACGACCGGCGCCGCTCTGATCCGCCTCCGCTACCCGAACTGAGAGTCCTGTGCGCCGCTTCCTCTCCTTCTTTCTGACCGCTGTTCTGGTCGTCGCGGTGCCGGTTCCCGCGGCCGGTGCGCCGCCGGAGTTCACCAATGCCCGTCTCGTCCTCGACCGGCCGGGGGCCGTCGAGAAGGGCGAGTCCGTGACGGTCACGGGACGCCTCCAGGTCCTGGCGTCCGGTAGCTGGACGGGCGTCGCCGACGAGCCCGTCGCGGTGCTCGCCGAGGACGTCCTCAACGGGGCCGGCAGCACCACCGCCCAGGCGAGGACCCGCGCCGACGGGACGTTCGCCGTGGCCTTCCGCGCCCTGGACGACCTCAAGGTCACCGCCACCTGGTCCTACGGCGGCCGCTACTTCGACTCCGCCGCCGTCAAGGTGATCGTCAGACGCGATCTGAGGCTGCGGTTCGCCCCGGCCTCAGCCGCCGCCTCCTCGGACGGGGTGCCGTGCTGCACCCTCTATGTCTCCTTCACCAATGCCCGCGGCAGGACCTGGGGGCCCATACCTGGCCGGGTCTACCTGGACTATTCCCCTGACGCCAAGAGCTGGCGGACCGTCGGCCACACCGCCGCCAACGGCCATGGCACGGTCGCCTCCAGCGCTGGAAGGCGTCCGGTTACTTTCGCTGGCGTTACGCCCAGCACGGGGACTTCAAAGCGGACGTCAGCGATGTCGGCAAGGTGCTGCTCTGGCGGAGCAAGTTCTCCGCGTTCAAGGTGACCCCGGCCAAGGCCGGCAAGAACGCCAAGATCGTCGTGACCGGCCGTGTCGTCCGCTGGTACGTCTGGCGGGGGAAGGTCCGGCGGTCCGCGCTGCCCGCGGGCACGGAGTGGGAGCTTCGGCGGCGGTGCAAGGGCAAGGGCGGAGGGGACACCCTCGGCGTCTTCCGTACGACCGCGCCCGGGCGGCTGCGCGTCAGCGGGCGCGCGACCTGCACCGGAGCATTCCAGGCTTACGTCCGCAACCGGGACACCACCGTCGGCTCGGACTCTCCGTGGTTCGCCGTGACACAGGTTCGTAGACGAAGCTGAGAAGGGCGGCCAGGGCAGAGATCGATTGTCGGGTGAGAGCGACACACCCCCATTGTCGCCTCGCGAGGCAGCCCGCACCTCTTTGAGGAGCCTCATGCCTCGTGCACGACCGATGCTCGCCCTTGCCGCGGCCGCCGACGGCGAGATCTGGTCGGCCGCCTCTACGAGATCCGCCAGAAGCTCGGCGACGCCAAGGCCTCCACCCTGATCGTCGAGGGCCCGATCGCCGTCAGCGCACCGCGAGCGCGCGAAGCGGCAGGGGCTCGCTCGGACAATGCAGAAAGCCGGTATCGTCTTTCTGCTTGTCGAGTTTGTCCCCCCTGAGACGAGGCTTCTGCGTGGTCACTCCGCTGCTGTCCGCAGACCCCCGCCGGCTCGGCGCCTACTGGCTCGCGGGCCGGCTCGGCGCGGGTGGTCAGGGCGTCGTCTACGAAGGCTACGATCCCGCGGGCGGGCGGGTGGCCGTCAAGGCGCTGCACGCCGACCAGATCACCGACGCCTACCGGAGCGAGCTGCGGCGGGAGGTGGCGGCGCTCAGCCGGGTCGCGTCGTTCTGCACCGCGCGGATCATCGAGGCGGATCTCGATCATGTGCCGCCGTTCCTGGTCAGCGAGTACGTGCCGGGGCCCGACCTGCAGGGATGGGTGGACCGCAAAGGCGCCTACGCGCCGGACGAGCTGGTGCGGCTCGGCATCGGGATCGCGACCGCGTTGACCTCGATCCATCAGGCGGGAGTGGTGCACCGGGACCTCAAGCCCGCCAACGTGCTGCTCGGCCCCGACGGACCGCGGGTGATCGACTTCGGGATCGCGCGGACGGAGGAGATGTCGCGGAGCGCCACCGGCAGCCTCAAGGGGACGCCGCGGTGGATGGCTCCCGAGGTGTTCAAGGGGCAGCGGGCGACGTCGGCCGTCGACATCTGGGCCTGGGGCGCGATCATGGTGTTCGCCGCGTCGGGGAAGGCGCCGTTCGACGGCGAGAGCCTCCCCTCGCTGATCCATCAGGTGCTCAACACCGAAGTGGATCTCGATGCGGTGCCCGCTTCGCTGCTTCCGCTGGTCGAGCGGGCGATGTCCCACGACCCGGAGGCCAGGCCCACCGCACGCGGGCTCCTCGACGCACTGATCGGGGACGCCCCGCTCGAGGCGGGCAAGCGGGCCGCGTCGGCGCTGCCCGCCGTGACGATCACACCGTCCCTCGCCCAGCTCGCCGAGCAGGCCTACAACTCACTCGATCCCGAGGCCAAGGCCGCCGTCCCGGGGATCCTGCTGCGGATGGTCGGTGTCACGCCCGAGGCGTTCCGGTCCGTCACCTACGCGGAGCTGCTGGTCGTCGAGCTGCCTGAGGACTCCGTCCGCAGGGCGCTCACCGCGTTCACCGACGCGGGCCTGATCAGCCATGCGGCCGACGGGATCAGGCTGGCCGTCCCCGCGCTGCTCAGGGCGTGGCCGCGGCTCCAGGACTGGGCCGCCGAGGAGGGCTCGGTCCTGGACGCCCACAACGCGCTCGCCGACGCCGCCCGCCGCTGGGACTCCCACGGCCGCAAGCCCGCCGACCTGCTGCACGGCACCACCCTCGACGACACGATCACCGGCACGCTCACCGGACGCCGACATCTCACGCTCAACCGTCTCGAACGCGCCTATCTCGACGGTTCCGTCCAGGCCGCCCGGCGCCGTGGCCGTAACCGCACGTTGCTGGCGGCCGCGCTGTCGGTGCTGCTCGCCGTCGCGACCTGCACGGCCGTGACCGCCCTCGTGCAGGGCCGGTCCCTGGCGGAGAAGAACCAGACGGTCACCCGCCAGCGCGACGACGTGATCGGCGCGCAGGTCGCCAACATCGCGACCACGATGCGCCGGGTCGACCCGGTGACCGCCCGCAGGCTCGCCGTCGTCGCCCAGAACCTCGCGCCCGGCGCCTTCGACGCCCGCAACGCGCTGGCCACGCTGTACCACCAGTGGGAGGAGGACCTCTTCACCCCGCCAGGGGTCAGCGGCGACTGGCGGCGCGCCTTCGACGGTCAGGGAAGAATCGCCGCGTACGGCGACGACCGGACGGTGAAGATCGTCGACGTGGACGCACGGCGCGTCGTCCGGGAGATCGGCCTCGGCGTGCCGGTCCGCGACAACAAATACCCGCTCTCGCTGTCCGCGGACGGCAAACGGCTGTCGGTGATGCTGGCCGGCGGCCTGACCGAGATCTATGACGTGACGACCGGCGAGCGGCTGCCCGGCTCGTTCCTCCTGCGCGAGCCGTACGGCGAACTCGTCCATGACGGCAAGTGGTTCGTGAGCGTCGAGGCCGGGCGCACGACGGTGCGTGACGCGGAGACCGGCGCGGAGATCTTCACCCTGCCGTACCACTTCACGGTCACGGCGTTCGCGCCGAAGAGCGGCCTGCTGGTCGGTACCAAGGGGGCGTCACTGGAGATCTGGGACGTCGTCGCCAAGAAGCGCCGAACCGCACCCAAACTCAAGATCGGCAAGGAGCCGATCAGCGGTCTGGCGATCAGCCCCGACGGGAACCAGGTCGCGATCACCCAAGGACAGCCCGGAGAGCGCGGCTACCAGGTCAAGATCATCGACTGGCCTCGCCAATGGGTCACCGTACGGACGGTCCCGCGGCCGATCGGGCACGGCTCGCCGGCCTTCAGCTCCGACAGCCGCTACCTGCTGCTCAGCGGCACGATCTGGGACACCAGATCCGCACGCGACTACCCGATCTTCCGTTATCAGGGCGCCGACGCCTGCGACGGCCAGACCTTCGGCCCCGACGACCGGACCCTGCGCTGCTTCGACCCCCAGGGCCGGATCACGGTCCTGTCGCTGCGGACCTTCCGCGACATCCCCAATCTGTACCCGCCTCTCGAGACACCGAGTTTCTCCCTGCTCAGCGGTGACGGAAGCACGATGATCGCCGCGGAGGCCCAGAAACTCGCCGTCTGGGACCCGGTCAAGCGCGAACGGCGCGGCGAGCTGCCCATCGCCTCCTCGTCCGACCCCGAGAACCACGCCCTCGCCCACGACGGCAGCGCGCTCGCCCACTGGTCCGACGACGGCCGCATCGAACTGTGGGACGTGCCGTCGGCGACCCTGAAGTCCACGCTGGCCACCGGCAAGAAAATGGACGAAACGACGCCGGTGCGGTTCTCCCCGGACAGGAAGACCCTGGCCGTACTGACGGCCCCCGGCAAGGAATCGGTGCTCGATCTGTGGGACGTGCCGTCGGGCACGCTGCGCGCGTCCGTGCCCGGAGTCCCCGACGGCACGGCCTCCGAGCCCGACGGCGACGAGCTGTCCGAGCACCCGAAGATCCTCTTCACCGCCGACGGCAGGACCGTGATCAGCGCCCCCGACCAGGGCCTGGTCGAAGTCGCGACGGGCAAACGGCTGATCGAGCCGGTCAGGCCGCTGGAGTCCGGGCAGGCGATCAGCGCGGACGGCCTGATCGCGAGCCTCGTCAAGGGCGGCGGAGCCGGATCGGGCACCGGCTATGGCCTGAGCGAGATCATGGCGTTCTGGCGGGCAGGCGATCTCGGCCACGAATCCGACGCCCGTGTCGGCGCGCCACCGGGACCCTCGATGGCGTTCTCCCCCGATGGGAAAGCCCTGGCCGTCAGCGACTACAGCGGCCGGATCAGGCTCTGGGACGTCGCCGCCCGCCGCTCCCTCGGCCTGCCCCTCACCGGCATCGCCTACGACACCCGCTACCCCAAGACCGCGTCCTCCCTGGCGTTCGCCCCCGACGGAGGCACCGTCCTGAGCATCGACTCCGACGGCCTGCTCAGAACCCACCTCCTGGACCCGGCACGCATCGCCACCGAACTCTGTGCCCGCTACGGCGCTCTGTCCCCCGAGGACTGGGCCACATTCATCCCGATCATTCCCTACCGGAAAACCTGCTGACGGGCAGCATGCCCGCCTGCCCTCGGCAGGAGCCGTCGCGCGATCGGAAGCGATGCCGAAACGAGCCTCCGCCTCGAAGACCCGGGGGCCGTAATGTGGCGGGGTGAGTCTTGTCGAGCGCGTCCTGGGGATGCGGATGTGGCAGCGCAACGGGCAGCGGGCGCCGCACAAGCCGCTCCTGCTGCTGTACGCGCTCGGACGCTTCCAACGTCAAGGCGCCGAACCGATCCGCTACTCCGAGGTCGAAAGGGAACTCGCCTCCCTCATCACCGAGTTCGGACCGGCCGGGGCGGCCGGCCCGAACTATCCGTTCCACCGGCTCACCAACGACGGGCTGTGGAAGGTCACCACACGCGACGGCGATCCCAGCCGGAGCGACTCGCCTCGCATCCTGCGCGAGACAGGCGCCGCCGGAACCTTCCCCGACGACATCGCCGCCGAGCTCCGCGAACGGCCCGAGCTCCTCGTCGAGACCGCTCACGCGCTGCTCAGCGCCAACTTTCCGGAATCACTCCACGAGGACATCTGTGAAGCCGTAGGGCTCGACCTCACCTTCACGGCCTCCCCGCGATGCCGCCCTTCAGGTCTTCGTCGTCGCGACCCCGCCTTCCGGCGCTCCGTCCTGCGCGCCTACGCCTACACCTGCGCGTTCTGCGGCTACGAGGGCAGGCTCGATGACGCCTCCACGGTCGGCCTGGACGCGGCGCACATCAGGTGGTGGGCCTTCGACGGCCCCGACACCGTCGACAACGCCCTCTGCCTGTGCTCGCTGCACCACGTCCTCTTCGACAAGGGCGTCCTCGCGCTCACCACCGACCACCGGATCGACGTCACCGAGGCCTTCGTCGGGCGGACGCCCAACACCCGCACCCAGGTCCACGACCTCGTCGGCCGACGCGTCGAACCGCCACGTCAGGGCCTGACCGCCGACCACATCACCTGGCACCGCACCCAGGTCTTCCGCGGCTCCCCCGTCCCCGCCTGAACGCCGCCTCCTGGATCACAGGTGGACGAGCATTTTGCCGGTGTTGGCGCCGTGCATCATGGATTGGAAGGCTTCTACGGTGTTGTCGATGCCTTCGATGACGGTTTCCGCGGTGTGGAGGGTGCCGTCCTGGAGCCATTGGGCGGCTTGTTCGAAGTAGTCGGTGGCCAGGTCGTAGTGGTCCAGGACGTTCATGCCGCGTAGGGAGAGGCGTTTGCCGATCGCCAGGGGCAGGTTGCTGGGGCCCGGGGGGAGTTCGGTGGTGTTGTAGACCGAGATCGCGCCGCACAGGGCGATGCGGCCGTGGAGGTTCATCACGGAGAGGGCGGCCTGGAGGTGGTCTCCGCCGACGTTGTCGAAGTATACGTCGACGCCTTCGGGGGCCGCCTTCGCGAGCTGGGCGGGCAGGTCTCCGTCGCGGTAGTCGAGCCCGACGTCGTAGCCGAAATCCGTCAGCAGGCGCTGGACCTTGGCGGGGCCGCCGGCCGAGCCGATGACCTTGGCGGCGCCCAGCCGTTTGGCGAGCTGGCCGGCGACGGATCCGACGGCGCCCGCGGCACCCGAGACGAAGACGACGTCGCCGGTCTTGACCGGGGCGACCTCCTTGAGGCCGGCGTACGCGGTGAGCCCGGTGATGCCGAGGACGCCGAGGTGCGCCTGGACGGGGGCGAGTTCGGGATCCAGCACCTGGACGGAGGCGGCGGGCAGCAGCGCGTACTCGCGCCAGCCGAGGAAATGGGAGACGACCGAACCGGCCGGCACGGTGTCGGCGCCGCTCTGGATCACGGTGCCGATCGCGTTGCCGGTCATGGCCTCGCCGAGGTCGAACGGCGGAAAATAGGACTCGCCGTCGTTCATCCGGCCGCGCATGTACGGGTCGACCGACAGCCAGTCGTTGCGGATGAGGACCTGGTCGGGGCCCGGGTCGGGGATCGTCGTCGTGCGGAGGGCGAAGTCGGTGAGCTCGGGTTCGCCGTCCGGACGGGCGACGAGGTGCCATTCACGGCTGGTGACGGGCATGGGGGACCTCCTGGGTGGAGAGCGGGGAGAGGACGAACACGGGCAGGTCCCGGTCGGTTTTGGCGCGGTATTCAGGTAAATGGGGCCATGCCGCGTCGGCTGTCTTCCACAGCTCGTCCTTCTCGGGGCCGGATGCCTCGCGGGCGCGCAGGACCCGTGTGGTGGCGCCGTCGCGGACCTCGACGAGCGGGTGGGCGCGCAGGTTGTAGTACCAGACGGGATGGTCGGGCACCCCGCCGTAGGAGGCGACGGCGAGGTAGCCGCCGTCGTGCTCGATCCGCATCAACGGCGTTTTGCGGATGTTTCCGGACTTGGCACCCCGGTGGATCAGGATGATGACCGGCCTGTCCTCCAGCGTGCCGCCCTCCCGGCCGTCCGTCGCCTCGTACAGCGCGACCTGGTCGCGGATCCGCCGGAACGGGCTGGGCGCGTAGTCGCCGTGCAGCGTCATGGCGTCAGAGGGTGAAGCCGAGCAGCGTGCCGCCGCTGGCGTCGATGGTCTGGCCGGTGACCCAGCGCGCGTCGGGTGAGGCGAGGAACGCCACCACGTCGGCGATGTCCGCCGTCTCGCCGATCCGGTGGAGGGCCGACAGCGCGGCGGCCCGCTCCCTCAGCCCCGGGTCGGCCAGCCAGGACGCGATGTCGGTGTCGACAACGCCGGGGGCGACCGAATTGACCGTGATGCCGCGCTGCCCGAGCTCCAGGGCCAGGGTGTGGGTCAGGACGTCGAGCGCGCCCTTGGTCATCGAGTACGCGACGGTGATCGGCATCGCGATCCGGGCCGCCGCGGAGGAGATGTTGATGATCCGGCCACCGTCGCGGAGCCTGGACAGGCCGTGCTTCAGGAGGAAGAACGGCGCTCGGGCGTTGACCGCGAAGGCCGCGTCGAACTCGGTCTCGTCGGTGTCGGAGATGGGTGCGTAGGTGATGACTCCGGCGTTGTTGACGATGATGTCCACGCCGCTGGTGCTCGCGTCGAAGGACGCCCAGAGCGCCTGAGCGTCGCCCGGCTCCCCGAGCTTGGTGCGGACGCCGAACGCGGCGCCGCCCGCCTCCTTGATCGCGGCCAGTGTCGCGTCGGCGGCGGCCTCGTTGCTCCCGTAGTGGACGGCGACCAGCGCGCCTTCGGCGGCCAGCCGCTCGGCGATCCCCCGTCCGATACCGCGGCTGCCGCCGGTGACCAGCGCCGTCTTGCCCTCGAGTGTGCCCATGTGTCCCACCTATTTTTCAAGCGATCGCTACAGAATCCGTACCGTAGCACGTTCTCTAGCGATCGATATATAATTCGGGGGTGAGCACGAGACGAGGACGCCCGAGGGAGTACGACCGGGCCGCGGCCCTGGAACAGGCTCTGGTGCTGTTCTGGGAACGCGGCTACGAGGCGACGTCCATCGCCGAGCTCACGACCGCGATGGGCATGGGCGCCCCCAGCCTCTACGCCGCCTTCGGCAGCAAACGGCAGCTTTTCGACGAGGTCGTGCGGTCCTACGGCCGGACCTACCACGCCTTCATGGCGAAGGCCCTGACGGAGGAACCGACCCTCCGGCAGGGCATGGAACGCCTGCTCCGCGAGGCCGCCGGCGAGTACACCCGGCCCGACCGGCCCCCCGGCTGCCTGGTGATCAGCGCAGCCGTCAACTGCAGCTCCCCCGAGGTCGAACAGGCCCTGCGCGCCCTGCGCACCGCCGACGTCGAGGCACTCGAACGTCTCATCGCCGCCGCGATCGACGCCGGCGAGCTGCTCCCCGGAGCCGACGCCCACGCGCTGGCCCTGTTCACCAGCGTGGTCCTGCAGGGCATGGCGCAGCAGGCACGCGACGGCGCCACCCGTCCCGAACTGGAAGCCGTCGCGGCCCTCGCCCTCACCCCTTGGCCCTGGCGCTGAGCCCGCGTCTCCTATGATTTCGATCATGGGGTTGTTCGAAGAACGCAAACGGCGGAAAGAGGCGGAGGCCAAGCAGTCCGCCGAACATGAGGCCAGGCTCAGGCTGAAGGCGGCGACCGTCGCGCTGTCGTCGCTCGGCGTCCCACCGCGGCCGTACGAGGAGATCGGCCTCGTCTGGAGCGCAGAATCCGACTCCGAGCGCGACGCCCTCTTCACCCTGCAACTCAACGCCGCCGACCTGGGCGCCACCGCCGTCTACGGCCTCACCGTCTACCCGCACACCACCGGCAAGGTCTCCGGCGGCTGGGGCAGCACCTCCGTCTACGGCGAAGTGACCACCCGCTGGCGCGCCTACGGCACCGCCCTCCGCTGGACCCCCTGAATTCCTCCCCGAACCCTCACTTGCGGATCAAGGCCAGAGAGGTGAACGGGTCAGGCGATTCGCTTGATTCCGGAAAGTAGCGGAGGTGTGGCTTGACGTGACGATGACCGTGGACGGACCGCCGTAGACTCCATTAGATGGTCGACGAAACGGAGCGCTGGGCGCAGGTCGCGAAGACCGCCGTGGCAGGGGCCATGGAACTGGCTCGGAAGATGTTCGGGGGGACGATCGGCATCGAGCCGAAAGGACCACGCGGTGACATCGTCACCGAAGTGGATCGGGCCGCGGAGCGGCTCATCCTGGACTTGCTCAAGACCGAGTTCCCTGCACACGGCGTGCTCAGCGAGGAGGCGGGAGCGTACGGGTCGGAAGCCGAATATGAATGGCTGGTCGATCCGCTGGACGGGACCAACAACTACGCATACGGGCTACCCACGTACGGAGCAGCCGTCACGCTCTGCCACCGCGGCGAACCCATTCTCGCCGCCCTCGGGGAGGGTCATTCGGGCAGCATCGCCTGCGCGGTCGCCGGTGGCGGTGTGACGATCGACGGGAAGCCCGTCGAACGACCTGTCCGATCAGCGCACAGTGCCCCCGCCAACGCACTATGGATCGGCTACCAATCCGAACATGACAAGCGGCTCGCCGGCCTGACGGACATGCTCCATGCCATCAGCCGACGGGTCTTCTCCACGTGGGCCCCGACCATCGATGTGTTCCTGTACCTACGTGGCGGCCTGGACGCGATCACGATTTACCAGTGCAGCGGAACCGAACTCCTTGGGTCCCTGCTAGTCATGAAAGAAGCCGGGGCGACACTGAGCCGGCCAGACGGCGTCGTCCTCGACAGTCTGGACGGGCTCCCTGAACTGTCCTTCGCCGGAGAATTCTGCGCCGTTCGGCGACTGGTCACGGAGTATCAGCGGACAGAAGCGCCCTGAGCTCGCCGGAAAGCAGCAGCCGCTGCCGGTCGTAGCAGGGGCCGAGCACCGGATCAGGTTCGGCCAGCAGCACGATCAGATCGGTCAGTTCCCCGAGCTCTCGATGCATCAGAAAATCGCGCCGATCCGGATTGCGAAGCATACTGCGCAATGTGTAAAGGTCCATGACGCGAATGCGACGATAACTCTCCACCTTCAGGTGACGGATCGTCGCACGGAAGAACCTGCCGCACTCGGGATGCCCGTCATCGAGCCACTGGCCGTTTCCGAAAGCCTGGTCACCGTAGTAGATGCGGTTGTATCCCATATGGAAGGACTCCGCTTCCTCACTCTCCTCCATCAGCTCGACGAACGCGTCGATCAGCCCATGTCGATCATGATGGAGGGCGTCCGCAACGGCGATCGCTCGTTTCAAGAACGGATGGTCCGGTGTGAGTTCCCCGGCTCGGAGAACGGACAACGTCTGACCGCTCGCGATGATCGGCAGGAGGTTGGCGGCTTGCTGAGCGGCCATCAGATGGGTGGGCGCCGTGTCGATGTCGATCCTGGACAGGATGGCAAGAAACGTCGCCTCAATAGCTTCGCGCTCCGCTCGGACCTCCAGAGCGAGGAGAAGCTCCCGTACAAAATCGATCACTTCATCAGGGAGCGGGCGGAAGAGCAGTGCAGCCCGACCGAGGCGACGTTCCTCCCGCCTCTCATCGAGCGTTCGCACGACGTGCCGGGCCACGCAGAACTCGAAGAACGACTTGTGCGCGAACCTGTAGCGCCGACGGTCATTGGTGATGATGAGGAACGAACGGTGTGCGACCTCGCGACATACGTCGTCCAGATCGTGGTCGGCGAGCAGATTCTCCTCGAGCCACGTGCGAACGATGTCGCGGAGCTCATGAGCCTCGATCAACAGATCCTTCAGCTCGAAATGGCCCCAGCCGCGACCGGACGCCAACGACTTGGTGAAGATCTCCCAGGCGACACGCTCGATCAGCTCGCGCTTCTGCCACCAGGTGAGATGGCCAAGGCGCTTCGTCTGCTCCCGCTGCATCCACTTGTCGACGTACCGGCTGTAGATCTGCGAGGTCTCGCCGCCGTGACCGATCGTGAGAAAAGTCGACGTGTCCTGCCTCTCCAACAGGAGATCACACAGCACCTCGGCGGCCATCCGCAGTACGAGGGGTCGCGCGACGGTCTCCCGCATACTGGGATTGGCGCGGATGATCTTAATGAGCTCGTCCGCGATTTCCGGAAGGTTGCGGGACGCGGCATACCAGCGCAGATACTCCGCGCCCTGCTGCTCGAACGGCAGGGGCAGTAGCTCCAAGCTGACGGGAAAACTCTCCATCAGGTCAGTGGCGTCGACATACACCGAGTGGAAAGCCGTCCGGCAGGTCAGCAACGCCGGATGCTTGAGCAGGTCGAGGAGTTGCTGCGGGATGATGTTCGCGAGCTGCTGCGGCGAGCGCATCGTCGGCGCCTCGTCCAGACCGTCACAGATCAGAACCACTCGGCCGCTGGCGAGCAACCGCGCCAACCTCTGTTCCGACGGTAGTCGTACATCGTTGACGACCTGTTCCTTGAGCCAGAGGGCAAGTTCCTCGGCACGGGCCAGGCCGCGGACGTCCGGCGGCGATCCAGGACCCAGCGCGTTGAGATTCAGCAGGATCGGGCAGGGCGTGTTACTCGGCGACTGCGCGAACTCGTCAGCCAGTCGGGCGAACACCATGGACGCAAGCAGCGACTTTCCCGTCCCAGGTTCACCGAGAAGCAGCATCCCCTTTCCTTCACGAAGACCGCCGGTCAAGGCATCGACGATCGGAACGAGCGGCTCGTCACCGCCGCCTGTGCGGTATCTGGGTTCCACGAAGCCGAATCCGTCGCGCAGCGTTTCTTCAAGACCGCGCTGCATCGCCATGCCCTCGACCGGTAGCCGTGCCGCGAACCGTCCGGCCTCGACTGCGTGGTAGTTCCGCAGCCTCCGAGTCTCCACGAGTCCGAACCGCTTTCGCGGCAGTCCCAAACGCAGCCCGGCGATCCCTGCGATGGCCGCGGTACCCGCGCCCCCCACCAACCACCAAGAGAACCCGAACCATCCCAGCGGGGCCAACGCCAGCAGCGGAATAGCAGTCCCCGCCCAGTCCAGCACTTCTCGCGCGTCGCGCAGTCGATGCGTGCGGCTTCCTCGCCTCATAGGGTGCATAGCTCGACCTCCGGCCCTGGCCACCACTGACGATCAGACGCTTGCAAATCTGACGGAGTTCCGCCATGTCATGCGCAGTGGTTCCAAGTGGCACAAAGCGGCCTTGGCTCAGCATCAACCCGCCCTTGCCATGGCTACTCGGGGCCGGGGTCAGGCTTGGGTGAAAAGGTTCTGGTAGGGGGTGGAGGGGTGGCGGCCGGACATGAAGGAGAGGAAGTGGCGGGTGAAGTCGGAGCGGGTGTAGTGGTCGTGGGCGGGGTGGGTGGTGAGATCGCGGGAGAAGGCGGTGCGGAAGAGGGCCTGGTGTTCGGGGGCGCTGATGGTTCCGTCGCCGTCGCGGTCGGCGGCCGCGAAGAGGACTTCGGAGAGTCTGATGAGGGCGGGGCCGGCCAGGGAGGAGGCCGCGGCGGCGTACTCCTGGCGGGTGATGCGGCCGTCGCCGTCGGAGTCGAGGGACGTGAGGAGCTCGCGCCACCAGGCGGCGTAAGCCTCGTAGAGGCGGGTCTCCTCGGGTTCGTCGAGGTCGAGCCGGCCGGCGATCTCGCGGGCCATGGAGGCCAGGTCGGGCCAGTCGAGATGGCCGTCGCCCGTCTGGTCGAGGACCTCGGCGAAGAAGCGGTCGGCGGAGTGGGTGGCGGGGCTGTCGGCGGGCGGGTCGGACGGGTCGGGGGTGAGAAGGCGGAACAGGGCGCCGGCTCTGTCGGTTCTGCGGCGGAGCGCGGTGAAGGCGCCGGAGTCGGGGGCTGTCTGGTCGGGGTCGAGGAGGCCCATGACCGTCGAAGTGCTGGTCCAGGAGGCGGGGAGGATCCGGGTGGCCAGGCTCGCGCCCAGGTGGACGCCTCGGGAGAGAGAGCCCGCGCCCGGGATGTCGGCCAGACCGGCCTGCCTGCGGAACGGTTCGGGCAGGGAGCCGACGATGATCGCGGTCGCCACCGGCCCGGCGACGGCGCGGCCCGTCGCCCAGAGAGCGGGCGGGCTGCCGCGGAGCAGGGGCGGCGGCGGGACGTGCGCGAACAGACGGAACAGAATGATCTGGACGGCCTCGGTGTTCTCCAGCCCGTTGAGGATCATCTCGTCGTAGTACGGCCAGAAATCCTGCAGCGTGGGCGGCAACTGGTCGGCGTTCCCCTCGAGGACGGCGAGGAACGCCCGGTACTCGGCGTACAGACGGCGCATCGTCGGGCCGTCGAGCGACTCGCCGCTCGACCGGCACAGCGCGACCGTCGACTCGAACAGGGTGGCCACCACCCAGGCGCGTGCCGCCGGATCCATCGCGTTGTACGGGCGGCCGTTCTCGTCGCTGCCGGCGATCCGGGCGTGCATCCGGTTGAGCCGTGCCGCCTCCCTGTCGCGGGCCTGCTCGTCGTCGCCGAGGATGCGCATCGTGCTGGTCAGGGTGTTGCGCATCCGCCGCCACGGATGTGCGACGAACGACGAGTTCTCGACCAGCGCGGCGCCGATCTGCGGATGGGCCGCCTCCAGAACGGTCGCTCTCAGCACCGCCAGCGCCCAGCGCGCGTCGTTGGCGTGCCGGTACATCAGTGAATGCGGTCCGAGGACGGCGCGGTTCTGGTCGGTGGCGAGCGTGTCGGTCATCGCGGTCCTTCTCCCGTCGTGGCCGGCGCGGGGACTTCGCCGAAGCGCCGCTCCCTGCGCCGGTAGGCGTCCAAGCACTCCCAGAAGTGCTCGGCCCTGAAATCGGGCCACAGCACACTGGGGAAGATCCATTCGGCGTAGGCGACCTGCCAGAGCATGAAGTTGGAGATCCGCTGCTCCCCCGAAGTCCGGATCACCAGATCGACGTCCGGGGTGTCGGGGTTCGGCAGGTGAAGGGCGAAACTGTCCTCCGTGACGTCCTGTGCCGCCACCCCGTCACGGATCAGTGACCGCGCCGCCTCGACGATGTCGCGACGCCCGCCGTGATCGAACGCCACCGTCAGCGTCATCCCGTTGTTCCCGCTGGTCAGAGCCGCCAGATCGGTGATGTCACGGGCCAGTCCCGGCGGGATCCGCGGATCCCCGACGCCCAGGAACCGGCAGCGGATCCCCCGCGCGTGCAGCGGCAGCGCGTGCTTGCGGACGGTGCCCCTGACCAGCCGCATGAGGAAGTCGACCTCGCCGTCCGGCCGGTTCCAGTTCTCGGTGGAGAACGCGAACAGGCTCAGCCAGCGGACGCCCGCCGCGTGCGCCGCCTCGATGACGTCGATCACCGCGGCCTCCGCGGCCCGGTGCCCGGCCGATCGCGGCAGCTCCCGCCGCGCCGCCCACCGCCCGTTCCCGTCCATCACGCACGCCACATGATGCGGCCCAGCCACCACGACCCCCGTCACTCGCACCGGTCACAGAACTCCGCTGACCAACCTCCCCCACCTTCAAGATCCATACTCTTCGAGTTCAAGAAATAACCAAGAGTGAAATTCCCGGGACGCGGGCGACGGCTTCGAGGTAAGCGCGCCGTGGAACGCGGAAGACCCCGCCGATGATCGGCGGGGCCTTCCGGTGCGGCTACGGCTCGGGGACGGCTTCGGCTTTGACGGATTCCATGTCGAGGGCCTGCGCCTGGGCGATGAGGTCTTCCAGGGCGTCGGCGGGAAGGGCGCCCGGCTGCTGGAAGAGAACGACCTGGTCGCGGACGACCATGAGGGTGGGAATGGAGCTGATGTCGAAGGCACCGGCCAGTTCTGGCTCTGCTTCGGTGTCGACCTTGCCGAAGACGATGTCGGGATGCTCGGCCGACGACTTTTCGAAAATCGGTCCGAACATTTTGCACGGGCCACACCATTCGGCCCAGAAATCTACCAGGACCATCTTGTCGCCGCCGAGAACATCGTTGAAGTTCTCTTTGGTCAGAGTCACCGTCGTCATGATTCCCTTTCCCTTCACCCTCGACGAAAAGGGGCCCTGGGGCCTCCATGAGCTGCAACGCACCGCCTGAGCAGGGTGTTCCCGGTCGGCGAAGAGGTTAGGAAGGTGCCTGGATGGAGAGGTTCCTCAGATACGAACGAGGCTGAGACGACAGGTGGCCGATGCATCGGATCTGCACGATCGGGCATTCGACCCGCGATTTCGACGAAGTGGTGACGATGCTCCGGAACAACGACGTCGACACGCTGGTCGACGTACGGTCGTTTCCGTCGTCGCGGAAGTTCCCGCAGTGGAATCAGGAGGAGCTCGTCGCGGAGATGCCGCCGGACATCGCGTATCTGTGGCTGCCGAAACTCGGCGGCCGGCGGTACACGCCGGTGGACGTGCCGACCGTCAATACCGTGTGGCGGGTCAAAGCCTTCCGGGATTACGCCGATTACATGGCGACCCCGGAGTTCGCGGAGGGATTGGCGGAACTGCTGGAACTGGCCGGGACACGGCGGCCCGCGATCATGTGCAGCGAGGCCGTCCCGTGGCGGTGCCACCGGCGGCTGATCACTGACGCGCTGCTCGTCGCGGGTGCGGACGTCGTCCACATCATGTCGCCGACGAAGACCACGAAGGCCACGCTCAACCAGGAGGCCCGTCTGGTCGACGGCCTGCTGACCTATCCGGCCCCATGACACTTCTGTCGCGTCTCGCGGAGCTTGTTCTCACCATTCCGCCAGGGCGGGTGGCGTCCTATGGGGATCTCGCCGCCCGGCTGGGTGCCACACCCCGTCAGGTCGGACGGCTGATGCCCGATCTTCCGGCGTCCGTCCCGTGGTGGCGGGTGGTCCGCGCCGACGGCACTCCCGCCGCCTGCCATGCCGGACGCGCGCCCGCGCTGCTGCGCCGAGAGGGCACGCCCATGCGCCGGACCAGGGTCGACCTGTCCAGCGCCCGCCACTCCTGGCCCTGATCCGCAACCAATGGTTGCCAATCTGCCCGAAGGCGGGTAGCTTGATGAGCAACCAAACGTTGCGAAAGGTGGCCGGCATGGAGTTCGGAACGCTGGAACGGGAGATCCACATCGACGCCTCGCCCGAGGTGGTCTTCGCCGTGGTGAGCAGCCCGGAGCACCTGCGGGAATGGTGGCCGGACGAGGTCGACCTGCCCGGCGGGCGGATCGGGTTCGGCGACATGAGCGCCGACGGCACCTGGGTGCGGTTCACGATCGTCGACTCGGTGCCGCCGAAGCTGTTCTCGTTCCGCTGGACGCACGAGGAGGGCGAGGAAGCGGCGGAGGGGAACTCGCTGTTCGTGGTGTTCGAGCTGGCGCCCGCGGCGGGCGGCACCCGGCTGCGGATGATCGAGAGCGGGTTCCGGGAGCGCGGCTGGGCGGAGGCGAAGGCCGCCGAAGAGTACGCCGACCACTCCTCCGGCTGGGACTACTACCTGCCGCGCCTGCAGACCTACGCACCGAAGGTCGCCGCATGACCGTGGACGACGACCTGTGGTCCGCCATCGGCGACCCGACCCGTCGCCGAATGCTCGACCTGCTGCTCAGCCAGGGCAGCGGGACGGCCACCAGCCTCAGCGACCACCTCCCCGTGACGCGGCAGGCCGTGGCCAAGCACCTGGCCGTCCTCGACAAGGCCGGCCTCGTGCGCTCCACCGCCGCCGGACGCGAACGCCGGTTCCGCGTCGACCAGGCGCAACTGGAACGGGCCGTCGCACAGCTCGCCCAGGTCGGCGACGCGTGGGACCGGCGGCTGCGCCGGATCAAGCGCATCGCCGAGACGATCCAGAACAAGGCCGACGAACAGTAGGAGGAACGGAAATGGTGGACATCCTGCATCGCATCGGAGTGAAAGACTCCACGCCCGAACAGGTCTACGACGCGATCGCCACGCTGGACGGCCTGTCCGGCTGGTGGGCGGAGAAGACGTCCGGGCTGGCCGAGGTCGGCGGCGTCATCGAGTTCCGGTTCGGGCCCGGCGGGATCGACATGAAGGTCCTCGAACTCGTGCCCGGGCGGCTCGTCCGCTGGGAGGTCGTGGACGGGCCGCCCGAGTGGATCGGCACCACCGTCCGGTGGGAGCTGCGCCAGGACGGCGACTACACGATCGTCCTGTTCACCCACGAAGGCTGGAACGAACCGGGCGAATTCCTCCGGCATTGCAGCACCAAATGGGCGTCGTTCCTGCTCAGCCTGAAGCAGCTCGTTGAGACCGGGCGGGGCGCACCCGACCCGCGCGACGTCCCGATCAGCGACTGGCACTGAGCCGACGACGCACCACGCCCGGCCGGACGCTCTCTCGACGGCTGCTGCCGAGAGCGCGCGACGCGAACTCCGGTCATCGTGATCGACGACGCCCTTCTCTGGCGGATCGGCGCGACGCCCATCGGGGGCCGCGCCGATCCGCCTTCGCCTGAACGCGGCGAAGGCGACCTCCCTCTGGAGCATTCGCGACAACCCGGTCATCACCCGGCGAGATATGGTCGGCTGATCCATATCGGGGTTCTCAGTCGGAGATGCGCCATTCATGCTTGGAACACCCCATTCAGCCCCCTCAACCGAGCCACTGACTAAAATCGCGGCACGCGGCACGCGGCACGCGGCACGCGGCACGCGGCACGCGGCACGCGGCACGCGGCACGGAGGTTAGGCGTGGGGTTTGGTAGCCGGGGGGCCTGCATGGGGGGCCGAATGGCTGGACAAGTGGGGATCCGGGCGGATTCGCGGCGTGGTGCTGGCCGTCGCGCGGACCTTGACGTCCACAAACCGGCTGCTCGAGATGAAGCGGCTGCTGGACGGCACCGGCGTGCAGGTAGTGTTCACCGTCGATCCCGGCTCGGCGTTCTCGGGGGACAGTGAGCGGCGGCTGCGCGCGTCGGGGCAGCGGCTGCTGCCTTGGGCCGAGGCGCAGGGGCCGAAGTGGCCGCTGGTGGTGACGGCCAGCGAGAACGTCGACCTGAGCCGGATCCGCGGGCCGGTGCTCGTCCTGCAGCACGGGGTGGCTTTCGGGAAGATGGTCCCGGATTCGGAGTCGGACGGGCTGCGCAGGGCGGGCGTCGTGCCAGAGCGGTTTCTGCGGACGGGCCGCGTCACCATGGTCGTCGGGCATGACGATCATGTGGCGGAGCTGAGGGCGTCGCATCCGGAGACGGCGGGGCGCTGCGTGGTCATCGGCGATCCGACGTTCGACCAGATCGTCGCGAGCCGGCGTCGGCGCGCCCGTTACCGTCGTCGGCTGCTGGTCGGCGGGCGGCGGCTCGTGGTCGTCACCTCGACGTGGTCGCGGGACGGCCTGTTCGGGTCCTGGCCGGAGCTGTACGCGCGGCTGCTCGCCGAACTGCCCTACGACGAGTACGCGGTCGCCGCGGTGCTGCACCCGAACATCCCGACCCTGCACGGCCCGGACTTCGTCGACCAGCGCCTCGCCGACGCCCACGACGCGGGCCTGCTGCGGATCCCCGTCACGGACGGCTGGCAGGCCGCGATCGTCGCGGCGGACCTCGTGGTCGGGGACTCCGGTAGTGTCGGCCTCTACGCCGCGGCCGCCGGAATCCCGTTCGTGCTGGGCGCGTCCGGCCAGGTGGACACGCTCGGCACCGTCCAGGCGGAGCTCGCGACGACCGCGCCGAGGCTGCACCCGTCGGCGCCCCTCCGCCCGCAGATCGAACAGGCGCTACACACCGAACCGGACAAGACGCTCGCCGACCGGCTCTTCGCCCACCAGGGCACGGCCGCCGAACGGCTGCGCGCCCTCCTCCTGGGCCCACTGGACGTCGCGGCTCCCGACCGTCCTGCTTTGGCACGGTATGCCCCTGATCCGTGTCCGGAGGTGACCGTGCCGCGCACGTTCATCGTCCACACGCGTCTGGACGGCCCCGGCCTGGTCACGATGGTCCGCCACCCCAAGGCCGCGCTCCGCGAGGACGTCACACCGCCGGGTTTCCACCGCCACCGCGCCGAGTCCGATGCCGAACACCGCCTGTTCCCCGGCTCCGCCGACGTCATCGCCAACCCCACCGAAACCCCCGAACCCGACGCCCTCCGCTGGCTCGCCGAGAAACTCGACGAAGGCGCGATCATCGCCGCGGCGACCATCCCCACCGGCCTCCTGATCCACCTGAACACCGGCCCCCGCTTCCACTGCACCCCGACCGACCCCCTCCTAGCCGCCTCAACCCTCTACGAACTCACCAAACACCCCGAAATCCCCACCGGCCCCATCACCCTCCACCTAGGCCCCACCCACCACACCTTCACCCTCCACCCCCTCTGACACGAAAGCAGGCGCAATGCGGGCAAGATCGCCATGCGGCGACATGGCGTCACCCCTACTTTCATCCACCCCCGACGTGGGGGTTGTTTCGGGGGTGGAGGAGGTCGGCTCGGGGGTTGCCTTCTTCGGTGTAGATCTGCCAGGCGCGGTGGAGGTGGGTGGGGGCGTCGGCGGGGGTGGCGCGGGCCAGGAGTTCGCGGGCGAAAGCCTCGTAGTGGGTGCCGGTGAGGGTGGGGAGGGCGGCGTCCAGGAGGGTGGCGGCCTCGGTGGGGAGGTCGAGGGAGAGGAGGGTGGCGGCCTGGGAGAGGCGGACGCGGTTCGCCATGCGGGTGTCGTTCAGCGACGTGAAGCGGGCCAGGACGTCGGTGAGGGCGGAGCGGGCTTCGTCGTGGCGGCCCAGGGAGTCGAGGGTGCAGGCGTGCCAGTACAGGGCGAGGGCTTCGCCGCGGTGTTCGCCCGCTTCGGCGTTGAGGCGGCGGGAGCGTTCGTAGGCGTCGAGGGCGGCCGCGGGGTCGGTCAGGTCGAGGATCCGGCCGCGGAACTCCCAGACGGACGCGGTCAGGACCAGGTCGCCGGCGGTTTCGGCGATCTCGGCGGCGCGATCCAGTTCGGCCCACGCCTTCTCCGGCGCGCCCAGATTAGTGAGGGCGCGGGACACCGAGATCCGGAGCCTGGCCTCGGCGCGGCCGTTGCCCACGGCGCGGGCGGAGCGGGCGCCGTGCTCGCTGACGAGCGTCCAGTCGGTGAGGTAGCGGTGGTTGAAGTAGAACGCGACCAGGGCTTCGGCGAGCTGCCAGCACTCCTCGTGCAGACCGGCCTCATGGGCGGCCAGGACGATCGCCCGCAGCACGGCGCGCTCCGCCCGGAACCAGACCGTGGCGTCGGCGGCCGACGCGAACGGATCGGTCTCCCCCGCCAGCAGGACGGCATGGTCGGCGATCCGGGCCCGCGTGCCCATCTTGGCCTGGTCGGCGAAGGCCGAGTAGACGAGATAGTGCCGGACGGCCCGTCGCAATGCCGCGAGACGTTCGTCGGGCGCGTCCTGCTCCGCCAGTTCGCGTGCGTGGATCCGCACCAGACCGTGGAAACGGTAGCGGCCGCCGGGGTGGCGTTCGAGGAGGTGCGCGTCGGCGAGCCGGCCCATCAGGGCGCGCCCGCCGGGGACGAGCGCCGCCGCGACGCCGCCGGTGAAATCCGGCCC